>NZ_LZJM01000070.1:0-121857 GCF_001667665.1 Mycobacterium sp. E342 | reverse complement strand
CCGTACGGTGCGTCCGTCGACCCTTTGCTCGACGACTTGTGGCAGCGCGTCGAGGTCGGCGGGCCAGGCGCGCAGGCCCGTCCGTTCCAGCTCGCCGGCGACCGCCTGCGCGACGGCCCGGCGGGCGGGCGCGGCCAGCCGTTGTTGCAGCGCATCGAGGTCCTTGCCGCGGGCGATCTCGGAGCCTTCTGCTGATTCGACGGCGAACGTCACGCGCAGATGCGCGGGCAGCCTGTCCAGGTCGAAGGCGTCGATGGGCACCAGAACGCCGGTGCGACGGCGCAATTCGCGCTGCAATGCTTCGAGCAGCGGCTCACCGGACGGATCGATCCCGCCGAGCACGGCGCGGGCGGTATCCGGCGCGGGAACGAATTTGCGGCGCAAGTCTTTTGGCAGGGAGCGGATGAGGGCGGTCACCAGCTCCTCGCGCAGCGCCGGCACCTGCCAGGCGAACTCGTCACCACCCAGCCGCGCGAGCACGTCGATCGGCACGTGCACCGTGACGCCGTCGTCGGCGGCGCCGGGTTCGAACCGGTAGGTCAGGGGCAGCCTGAGATCGCCCGACTGCCAGGCCGTTGGCCGCTCGGTGTCGGCGGTGTCACCGGTGCGCAACAGGTCGTCACGAGTGAACGTCAGCAGCTCGGGGGTGTTGTGCCGCTGCTTCTTCCACCACGCGTCGAAGTGCCGCGCCGACACGACGTCGGCCGGGATGCGCGCGTCGTAGAGCGCGTACACCTCGTCGTCGCCCACGAGCAGGTCGCGGCGGCGGGCCCGCTCCTCCAGTTCTTCGAGCTCGGCGCGCAGCCGAGCGTTGTCGCGGAAGAAGTGATGGCGCGTCTGCCAGTCGCCCTCCACCAATGCGTGCCGGATGAACAACTCCCGCGCCACCGCCGGCTCGATCCGGGCGTAACCGACCGGTCGGCGCGCAACCAGTGGCAGGCCGTACAGCGTCACCCGTTCGTAGGCCATCACCTCGCCACGCTTGGGGTCCCAGTGCGGTTCGCTGTGGGAGCGCTGCACGAGGTCGCCCGCGACGCGCTCGACGACCTCCGGCTGAATCCGCGCGGCGGTGCGCCCGTAGAGGCGGCTGGTTTCCACGAGTTCGGCCACGACCACCCACCGGGGAGGCCGTTTGGTGAGCGCCGAGCCCGGTGCGAGGACGAAGTGCGAGTTGCGCGCACCGAGGTACTCGCGCCCGTCCTCGCGGCGCATACCGACATGCGACAGCAACCCCGCCAGCAGCGCCGCGTGCACCCGCGCGGGGTCGGCCGGGTCCCCGGACTCGTTAACACCCAGGTCACGCGCGATGCCGCGTAGCTGACCGACCAGGTCCTGCCACTCGCGGATGCGCAGATAGTGCAGGAACTCATCTCGGCACATCCGGCGGAATTGATTGCCGGACAAGCTCTTACGCCGCTCCCCCAGGTAGCGCCAGAGGTTCAGGTAGGACAGGAAGTCGGAGTTCTCGTCGGCGAAGCGGGCATGCTTCTGTCGAGCCGCGTCCTCGCGGTCGGTGGGCCGCTCCCGCGGGTCGTGGATGGTCAGCGCCGCGGCCAGCACCAGCACCTCGGCCACGCATCCCTCGCTCTCGGCCTGCAGAATCATCCGGCCCAGCCGGGGGTCGACCGGCAGCCGCGCCAGGCGGCGGCCGAGTTCGGTGATGGCGCCGTGGGCGTCGAAAGCCCCCAATTCCTGCAGCAATTGCACGCCGTCGCGGATGCTGCGCCGGTCCGGCGGGTCGAGGAACGGAAAGCTCTCGACGTCGCCGAGGCCCAGGGCCGCCATCTGCAACAGCACCGCGGCGAGATTGGTCCGCAGGATCTCCGGATCGGTGTAGCGCGGACGGGCCGCGAAATCCTCCTCGGAGTAGAGACGGATGCACACGCCGGCCGCCACCCGGCCGCAGCGGCCCGCCCGTTGAGCGGCCGACGCCTGGGAGATCGGTTCGATCGGCAACCGCTGCACCTTCAGGCGACGGCTGAAGCGCGAAATACGGGCATTGCCCGGGTCGACGACGTAGCGGATGCCGGGCACGGTCAGTGACGTCTCGGCCACATTGGTCGCCAGCACGACGCGGCGCCCGGTGTGCGGTGCGAACACCTTCTGCTGCTCGGCGGTCGGCAGCCGGGCATACAAGGGAAGCACCTCGGTGTTCTTCTGTCCGGCCAATGCCTCTGCGGTGTCGCGGATTTCGCGTTCACCGGAGAGGAACACCAGGACATCCCCGGGCGGCTCGGCCTCGAGCTCACCGATGGCGTCGACGATCGCCTCGACCTCGTCACGCGTCTCGGTGCGCACGATCTCGTGGTCGGGGTCGTCGGGATCATCGTCGGGACCGCTCGACACCGCGACCTCGAGCGGCCGGTACCGGATCTCCACCGGGTACGTCCGCCCGGACACCTCGACGATCGGCGCACCGCCGAAGTGGTCCGCGAACCGCTGCGGTTCGATCGTCGCCGAGGTGACGAGCACTTTCAGGTCGGGGCGACGCGGCAGCAACTCGCGCAGGTAACCCAGCAGGAAGTCGATGTTCAGGCTGCGCTCGTGCGCCTCGTCGAGGATCAGCGTGTCGTAGCGCAGCAGGCGGCGGTCGCGTTGAATCTCGGCCAGCAGGATGCCGTCGGTCATCAACTTGACCAGGGTTCGGTCGCTGACTTGATCGGTGAATCGGACGGTGTAGCCGACCGTCTCGCCCAGGGGGCTGCCCAGTTCGTCGGCGATGCGCTGCGCGACCGTCCGTGCGGCCAGCCGCCGCGGCTGGGTGTGACCGATGGTTCCGCGGACGCCGCGTCCGGCCTCGAGACAAATCTTGGGCAGCTGCGTGGTCTTGCCCGAACCGGTCTCGCCCGCGACCACCACGACCTGGTTCGCCCGCACCGCATCGGCGATCTCCCCGCGTCGCGCGCTGACGGGGAGGTCGGGATAGGTCACCTTCGGCACCCCGGCTTGCCGGGCGGCGACGAGCGCCTCGGCCCGGGCTATCTCCTCGGAGAGGTGGCGCAGCTTGTCGGGTTTGGCGTCGCGCAGGTTCTTCAGGCGCCTGCCCAGGCGCGCGGCGTCGCGGGTGGTCAGACCGTCAAGGCGCGTGCGCAGTTCCGCGCGGGACAGTTCGGGCACTTTGGCCAGGGTAGGCGTGCGGCCGGCACGGTCCGCCACCGAGCGTGGGGCTCTGGTGTACGGATTCGCCCTAGGGTTAAGCCATGAGCCTCGTGACGTATGAGCTGGACGACCACATCGCCACCATCACCCTCAACCGTCCCGAGGCTCGCAACGCCATCAATGGGCAGCTCCGCCAGGACCTCAACGCGGCCTGGGAGCGGTTCCGCGACGACCTGGACGCTTGGGTCGCGATCCTGACCGCCAACGGCAGTGTCTACTGCGCGGGTGGTGACCTCAAAGACGGCGAGGGCTCGGTCGGCATGTTCGGCGGAACGTTCTGGGAGAAGCCGACGATCAACTCCTTCGAAAGCGGCATGGAGCTGTTCAAGCCGACCATCGCCGCCGTGCACGGGCCCTGCATCGGCTATGGACTGACGGGGGTGTTGTTCTGCGACTTCGTCATCGCCAGCACGGAGGCCAGCTTCTGCTTCCCCGAGGTGACGATCGGCGTACCGACCATCGTCGGGGCAATCCGGTTGCCGCAGCGGGTCGGCTGGGCCAACGCCATGGAGCTGTTGTTGACCGGCAAGCCGATGAGCGCGGAGCGCGCCAAGGAGATCGGCCTGGTCTGGCGGCTCGTCGAACCGGATCAGCTGCAGGCCGAGGCCAAAGCGTGGGCCCGCACCCTCACCGACGCCGCCCCCCTGGCCCAGCGGGCGACCAAGGAGGTGGCGTGGCGCACGGCGGACAAGGGCTGGGTCGAGTCCGTTCGCTTCGGCGAAACCATGCGCAAGGTGGCCGGGGCGACCGAGGACGTAGCCGAGGGACTTCGGGCCTGGGCCGAGAAGCGCAAGCCCCAGTGGCGCGGGCGCTAGCGGTGGCTGAGCGATTGCGGGCCGAACTCGGCCAGGTCCTTAGCGGTGGCGGCCGCGGCGCCGACCATGCCGAGGTCGCGCTCGGGGACGGGCCGATCCGGCAACGGCTGGAAGCGTCCATTCGCGCGTTGGCACAACACCGCGGCGCGCAGAGCAGCATCTGCCCGTCAGACGCCGCCCGGGCGGTCGGTGGCGAGAACTGGCGCGAGTTGATGCCCGACGCCCGGGACCTCGCGTGCCAGCTCGCCAGGTCGGGCTGTGTGGAGATCACGCAGCGCGGCGCCGTCGTCGATCCCGACGCCGATTGGCCCGGACCCATTCGCATCCGGACCACCGCGGGCTGACGACATCGATTGCGCTGCAACGCGACTCAGCCTTATACGCGCAAATACCGATGGGAGCGCCTACCGCCGGGGCCGGTGCGGCCGGTGATGTGACAGGATTTCGGCATGACTGCACGGAGAGTTGCTCGCATTATTGGTATCCCGGTCGTGGCGATGTGGGCGGGGCTGAGCGCACCCCTGTGGGGATCTTCAGCCGCTCCCGTCGCCGTTGCCGATCCGTGCACCGACGTCTCGGTGGTGTTCGCCCGCGGCACCCACCAGGAGCCCGGTCTGGGCAACATCGGCCAGGCATTCGTGGACTCGCTCACGTCGCAGCTCGGCGGAAAGTCCGTCGATGTCTACGCGGTGAACTACCCGGCCAACGACGACTACCACAACAGCGCGAACGCCGGCTCCAACGACGCGAGCACCCATATCCAGGACACCGTAGCCAGCTGTCCGAACTCGAGGATCGTGCTCGGCGGGTACTCGCAAGGCTCGACGGTGATCGATCTGGCAACCAACGCGATGCCGGCCTCGGTCGCCGATCACGTCGCCGCCGTCGCCCTCTTCGGCGAGCCCACCAGTGGGTTCTCCACCATGCTGTGGGGCGGCCAGCCGCTGCCGACCACCAACCCCGCGTACGGACCGAAAACGATCAGCCTCTGCGCTCCCGACGACCCGATCTGCTCGGGAGGCGGCAACATCATGGCGCACGTGTCCTACATCGACGCCGGGATGACCGCTCAGGCGGCGACGTTCGCGGCGAACAAGATCAACCAAGGTCCGGCGCCGCGCGTCTGACGCGTCAGTCGTTCGCCCGCTCCTCTTGCCGCTGTTGCCGCTCGGCGGCGGCAAGGTGCGCGACCCGGTCGGCCTCGGACCGTTTGTCGGCGGCGTCGCCCAGCTTGTCCTCGGCCTGGTCGATCTTGGCTGCCGCGGCCTTGGATGCGGCCTTCTCGGCGGCCTGAGTCCTGGTTTCGACCTGGCGTTTGGCCGATTCGACCGTCTGCTTCTGCCGGTCCGCCGCATCTTCGGCGCGACGTTTGGCCGCGGCGCTCTGCTGCTGAGCCGACTGTGCGGCCTCCCGTTTGCGTTGCTCGGCGGAATTGCGCGCCTCTTTGATCTCTTGCTGCGTGGCCGCCTGCGCTTCCTCTCGCTCCTCGATCGCCTGGTCGCGGTTGCCCTTCAGCTTTGCGTCGGCACGTTCCTTACGGGCCGCGGCCCTGGCGTCCAGCTGCGCGGCGCGGCCCAGCGCGTCGCTGCGCTCGATCAGCGCCGTACCCCGCTCGACGAGTCGCGGGTCGTCGAGCGCTTTACCGACGGTGGTGTCCAGTAGGCCGAGCGAGCGCTCGAACAGCAGCCGCGCGGGCGCCTCGTTGGGAATGCGGGTGACGACTTGGTCCTCGATGAGCTGCAACGGGACTCGGGCGAGTTGGTAGTGAAACCGCAGAACTGTGAACGGGAGTTCGGAAATCTTCATCAGCTTCTCCTGGGTATGGCCCGCCGTCAGGGCAGGTCGGCTTCGTTGGTCACGTTCTGAGCGTCGCGGCGAAGGCGGTCGGCCTCCGACTCGTCGTTGCGGGCCACCTGCACCGATGTCTGGTGCTCGGCGACGGCGTCGACGATTTCCTCGGATGCGTCACGAATCTCGGCTCGCTCATCGGCCCTGGCCCGTTGCATTTCGCGCTGTGCGTCCAGCTCGGCCTGTGTCTTTTCGGCGGTCGCCCGCTGCCGCGCGGCCTGCTCGGCCGCGTGCTTCTGGGCCGCTTCCCGAGCCTCGATCGACTCCTCGGTGGCAACGGCCTGCACGTTCGCCGTGATGCGCTGTTGGGCGCCTTCCACCCGGGCTTCGGCCGCCTCGTCCTGCGCCTGCCTGGCCTGGGCCTCGGCGACGGCCTCCATCGCGTTGGCTTCCTTCCGCTCGTGCGCCTGCGTCTGCTCGAGTTGCCCCTCGGCGGTCAGCGATTCGTTGCCGGTGATCGCCCCGAAGACCTCTTTGGCTTTGCCCTTCACCGAATCGATCAGGCCCCTACGGGCTTCGTCGGCTTTGTTGTGTTCACTCATTCGGCAGTCTCCTCGAGGCGTTAGCCAAGTACTGAGTTCGTTCGTTGGTGTCACGCTCAGTGGTTCCACCGATGCCAGCGATCAAACACGCGTGTGATCTGGGTCACGCGCATACCGAAACGCGTTTGATCGCGCTCTTCCAGTGAGTTATGAAGCGCCACAACAAAAGTCATGCACTCTTCCGGGGCTACGGGACGGTCACGGTGCCGTCGCCGGCATCGCGCCGGTTGAAAATCCTGAAATTGACGGATCGGCTACCGTCGACGGTATGTCCGAAGTCTCCGGTAACGACCTAATCGACGACGTCAGCCCTGGCGACATCATCGCCGTCGACCGCGGCTCTGGTGAGCGGCCTTACAAAGTGGTGTTCAAAGACGCCACCGACGAAGGCTACGTCCTCACGTTGCAGGTCGACGACGGGGAGACCTTCCAGATCGACCTGGCCGCCGGCACCACGGTGAGAAGGTCGCTGGCGTCGAAGTGGGAGTCTGCGCAAAGCCCCACCCCGCACGCGGAAGCCTAGATAACCGCACCCACAGCGGCTGAATACCGTTCATCTCCAAGGCGATAGCCGGTGCTATCGCTAGGCGGCCCCTCCCATACGGCGGAATGCAGTAGCTCGTTTGGGTGGAAGGCGCGCAGCCGTCCGAGCGGGAGCTGGCCGAGAAAGCCGAGGAGGTCGATACGGCGCTAAGCAACCTGGGCGCCTGAGCCGGCCCTCGGGGAGGTCGCGACTCTCTCGCTTACCCGCCGATGGTGGCGCGGTCGCCGACGTGGATCACGCCCTCCGATGCCACCGCGAGATAGGCGCCCGCGCATGGCTGGGCGCCATGACCGCCAGTGTCCCAACGGTTCTCGGCCGCCGGCGTGCGCAGCGCCTGCGGAGCGCGTGGCAGTGGGCCGTGTTCAAGCGTCGGAACCACGCATCGTGACGTGGCCGTCAGCACGCGCAGGCGTACATCACCGACGACGATTTCCGTTCCGACCCAGTCGTTTTCGCCGTAGGGAGGGTAACCCGGTGGCGTCCCGATCACGATGTTGGGACGGTACCGCAGCGCTTCGACGCCGATGTGCTCCAGCGTGGCCGTGGTGATCGCGTGCAGAGGAGCCTCGTCGGTGAATGCGTCGCCCGGGGTGGCCTGGGCGATCTGAAGGATGCGGCCGCCGACCTCGGCGTCCAACCCCAGCTCCAGCAACTTCTCCGGATCCGGGCGCACCAGCGTGGCGCCTTCCGGGCGTTGAGTGATCAGTCGGACCGGTCTTCCCAACAGTCCCGAAAGCAGCTCGTCGACGCCCGGATCGTCCACCGCCACGCTGGTCCCGTCGGGCAGACCGATCCTCACCCGTTCAGCGTCTCGGTTTGCGGTGCATTTCAGCAGGCCCCGCCATAGCCTGGCGTTCTTGGCGCTCGCCACGTGCCCGGTCGCGGTGTCCAACAGCGCGAGTCGCCGGTCACCTTCGGCGCCGTGCTCGTCGACGAAGATGCTCGGTACGGTTTCGCCGAGCATCGACTTCACCGGGTACCGGAGCAGCCGTTCCACCCACAGGTCGGCCGCGGCGACGCCCGGAAAGGCCGTCGAATTCTGCACTGTCATCCTCACTCGGCGAGCCCACACGAACTGTCCCGCTCAGAGTATGCGGGAAGGGCTCAAGCCGGTGGTGAGGAAGATCAGTCCGGGCAGTAGGTGGATTCCGCTGCGCTGACCCAACCGGTCATGTCGGCGAACGTGAAGCCCTTCGAGCTCATGCCGGAGTGCAAGTCGGCGGCGATGGCGTCCGGTGTCTTGCCGGCCATGCGGTCGGAGCAGACCGCATGCCCCAGAGCGATCATGTCGGAGTCACTCGACGAGGGCCACGAGAAGCCGAGGTTGTGCAGTTTCGCCAAATACGCGTCGTCCGTGGCGTCGGCCGATGCGATCGCTGTGCTTGCTGTGAGGGCAGCGCCGACCATAACGGGAATTGTCATTTTGGCCAGCCAACTCGGAGGAAGCATTTCATGCCCTTCTTTTGTTGTCGAGGTCGAGGCGCGGCCAGTATATGAGTCGGCGGTGCCGGCGAATATTAAAATTGGGCAAATTGCTTACCCCTGAAACCGGGCCGGTGTCAGGTGTTTCTGGCGGGTCCAGCGTGAGCGTCGATCGAAGAGTTCGGCGACTTCCGGTCACGGACGGCGGGCGTTCACCCGGCGGGCGCGGTGACGACGATCGACTCCTGACCGGTTTGCCACGCCGTCGTGAAGATCGGTATCGCGACCTGTTCGTCGGGCTGCTCGGCCCCGGGGTCGTTGAGGTGGATGATCTGGTTGTTGGTGTCGATCCCGGTCACCACCACGAAGTGGTCGGCCTTGGTCCGCTGGTCGCTGGTGTTCCAGATGACCGCGGAGTTGACCCAGGCGATGACCTTCCGGTCATGGGCGAGGTACCGCTCCAGCGCGGGTAATCCGGTTTGATCCGGATGGGCCGCATAAGTCATCTCGGACTTGATGCCGTAGTGGTCGAGTAGCACCACCGCGTCGGCCATTTCGATGCCGCCGTTGCCGTTGGTGTGGCTCGGGTCGCCGCGCGGTGCGTAGACGGGTCCGGGGTTGGTCTGCGAAGGCGTCGACTCCCCGAGTGCGATCATCTGCTGTTCCGTCGGCGCGTGACCGGTGATCTCACCGACCACGTCGGCGACGGCCATCAGCCCGCAATTGTCCTCGAGCGACTGGGGTTGCCAGAACTCGGCAGCCGCGCCGGGGTCACCGTAGATACCGTTTCCGCCCGGCGGCGCCCCGCCGGCCGCCTGCGGCGGTGGCTGATTGCTGGGAGTGTTGCCGGCAATCGTCGTCGACGCGATGGCTTGCGGTGCCGGTGGCGACGGACGACACGAAGACAGCGGCGCCACACCTGTCAGAGCCACGCACGCCAAGAGCACCGCGGTGCCGACCGCAGGGGTGATCCGGGAGGTGGACATGAATGCTCGTCGAGGTTCGATCAATTAGCTTGAAAGCTTTCACACGGTAGCAGTTAATGTGTATCGGCGACACGCTCTCCCCGAAAGAACGCATCGACATACAAAAATCACACGAAACAATTGCTGATGACATCTGTCGATATCGGACGCGTTTTTGTCGCCGCGCGAATGTCGCGCCGTCAACGGCCTCAGTGCGGGAGCAGGCGCTGCTTTTGCTCGAGGAACTCGTCTTCGGTGATGATCCCGGCGTCGCGCAGCGATGCCAGCTCGCGCAGTTCGGCGGCGATGCTGGTGATCGGGCCACCGGCGGGGGCCTGGGACGCGGCGGTGGCGTCCGCCGTCCCCTTTTGCGTGGCGGTCCTGAGCCGTTCGGCGCGGCCCGTGACCGCCGCACTGGTGGTGCCAGCCATGGCGCGCCCGGCCATGCCCGCCGCGGCCATTTCCCCGAACAGGCTTCCGGAGCCGCTGGACGACGCCTGGGCGGCCGCGCCGACGGTGGTGGCGGGCAGGGCAAGGGCGGAGGGGCGTATCGCCGGTGCGGCGGCCGCCCAGGCCGGCGGCACAGACAGGCCGCCGACCATGTGCGCCTCGCCGAGGCTCGCGGTCGTCGCCGATCCGCCCGCCAGGTTGGTGATCACCGGGAAAGGCGTGGGCGGAATTGGCGCCCACCCGGGCCAGGACTGGACGCCCGCCCAGCCGCTGACGATGTCATCCGTGTGGAAACCGGTCAGGGCCCCGGCAACGTCGTAGGGCAGGGCCACTACGGAAGTGGCGAGTCCCGCGGACCCGAGTTCTGGATCGGCGAACACCGCACTCAAGTCGGCCAGCAGCCCCAACAGGTCCCGCCCGCCGAAGCCGAAATCGAGCGGGCTTGCGAGGCTGGTGAGCGCATTGGGCGTCGCGGCGAAGGCTTGCTGCGTCGAGGAGAGGGCGCTCTGCACCTTCCCGGCCGAGGTGCCGGTGGCCTGGGTGAGGGCGGCCGCTTGCCGCACCGGCCCGCCCTGCGCGGTGCTCTGCTGTGGCGAGGCGAACGGCGTCAATCGCGTCGCCACCGCCGATGACGCCGCATAGCCGTACATCGCTGCGGCATCTTGCGCCCACATCTCCGAGTACTGCGCCTCGGTGGTCGCGATCGCCGGGGTGTTCTGCCCGAAGACGTTGGTCGCGATCAACGACATCAGCAGGCTGCGATTGGCCGCGATGACCGGGGGCGGCACCGTTTCGGCGAACGCCGCCTCGTAGGCGTAGGCAGCGGCTTTGGCCTGATTGGCCGTTAGCTCCGCCTGCGCGGCGGCGCTCCTCGTCCAGGCCACGTAGGGGGCGGCCGCGGCCGCCATCGCCGCCGCCGAGGGACCCAGCCAGGGCCCACCGGTCAGGGCCGTGATCTCGGCCTGATAGGCGTCCGCCGCGGAATGCAGTGCGACGGCCAACTCGTCCCATGCCATCGCGGCGGCCAGCGTCGGTGCCGACCCAGGCCCGGTGTACATCCGGGTCGAGTTGATCTCCGGAGGCAGCGCTGCGAAATCCATGTAGTCGATCTCCTCCGGGCGGTTCAGTGGGTGGCCACAGCGTTAACGGCCTGCTACGGGCCGTTGTGGGATAGCCCAACGGACAGCAAACAAATCGTGATCCTTCTAAGTAGTACAGGTTCGGCAATCACCGATGACCGTCTGTCACCCCCTGACCGCGCGGCGACCGCCTCAGTCGCTTCGACATGACCCTCTGACCTGGAATCGCGCGATGTGGGCGCCGAAGGTCACCGATAAGTTACCGCCGTTATTGCACGCGTGCCTGTCATCGGCGCGGGACGCGCGCAGGGCGTCAGCGAGTTCCCGCCGCGCGATCCCGATGCGCACGGTCTGCTTGGATCGATACCACCACTGTGAGTGAGGTCGTTGATGAGAATTGTGCTGGCGAGCTATGGGGGGCGGGGCGACATCGAGCCCTGCGCCGCGCTCGGCCGCGAACTGTTGCGTCGGGGCCACGACGTGCGCCTGGCAGTTCCGCCTGACAAGGTCGGCTTCGTCGAGGGCGCGGGCGTCGCCGCGGTCGCGTACGGGCCGGACACGCAAGCGTCGATGACTGCGGCCAGGCAATTCTTCAGCAGCGTTCAGGACCAGTTCAGCGCCTTCTCTCAAGTCGTTGAGCGGGTGACCCGGATCTGGATGGAGAAAAGCGCCGCGCTGACGTCGTTGACAGAAGGGGCCGACTTGCTCCTTGCGCACATGAACGACCAGGCGCTGGCCGCGAATGTCGCCGAGTCTCATGGCATTCCGCTCGCCGCGCTGCACGTCTTTCCGGCACGGCTGATGCCCTCGGGCGGGCCGTATTCGGGGCTCACGAAGGAGGCTGAATACGCCCAACGGCTCACCCTCGGCTTGCCCGAGGTGGCTATGCCGGCGACGGACGCGGCAAGTGGACTGCTGGAACTGCAGACCTACGACGAGCTGTGCCTGCCCGGGCCGGCGGCGGAATGGCTGGAGCCCGGTGGTCAACGACCCTTCGTCGGCTCGCTGACGCTGGAGTTGCCGACCGCTTCCGACGACGAGGTCTTGTCGTGGATCGCGGCCGGCACGCCGCCGATCTATTTTGGGTTCGGCAGCACGCCAATCGACTCTCCCGTCGAGACGGTCGCCGTCATCAGCGCCGCGTGCGCGCACTTGGGCGAGCGCGCGTTGATCTGCGCCGGCGCCAACGACTTCAGCGACGTTGCGCGGTCCGAGCACGTCAAGGTGGTGGATGCGCTCAACTACGCCGCCGTCTTTCCGGCCTGCCGCGCGGTGGTGCACCACGGTGGCTCCGGCACCACCGCGGCGGGGTTGCGCGCCGGCGTCCCCACGTTGATCCTCTGGACGGTGTGGGATCAGCCGATGTGGGCGGAGGGCGTCGCACATCTGGGAGTCGGTGCCGGGCGGGGCTTCTTTGACAGCACACTGGACTCGCTGGTCGCCGACCTGCGCTCGATCCTCACCCCGGAATGCGCTGCCCGCGCCCGGGAGGTCGCCGCACAGATGACCAAGCCCGCCGAAAGTGTCGCGATGGCCGCCGACCTCCTCGAAGGCGTCGCCCGCTCGGGCTGATCGGCGCGACGTTCAGTGGTGCTAAGCGGCCGGGTCGTGTAGAAGGTTCTGGTGCAGGATCCGCCTTCTGACCCCTTCGATCCGTCGATGCTCCACGAAGCGATAGTCAGGCGGTTGTACCGCCGATCGATGGCCGAGGGGCACATCCGGGTGCCGGCAGTGCCCGCCTTGATCGACGAATATGTCCAGTTGTGTGGCAACGTCTGTGCCACGCTGGGCGTTTGGTACACGCCCGAACAGTCGTCTCAGCTCAGGGCAACCCTCGAGGCGGAGCTGGCGAAGGGTTTCAAGGCTTCGCCCCGGTCGGACATCGTCATCTCGTTCAACGCCCCCTTCGGGACGGGCGTGAATTTCCGGGTCAAAGCCGAATGGCGCAGTCTCGACGCCGATTACGACGAGTGGGTGGCCGTCCGTCCGCCGCCGCTGTTCGGCACCGAGCCCGACGCGCGCGTGCTGGCGCTGGCCGCCGAGGCGCCCGATCCGATGACCTACCGCGTGCTGGACGTCGGCGCGGGAACCGGGCGCAACGCTTTGGCCCTCGCCCGTCGCGGACACCCGGTGGACGCGGTCGAGATGGCGTCGAAGCTTGCCGATGTCATGCGCTCGGAGGCGGAGCGCGAAGCGCTGGCAGTGCGGGTGATTCAAAGCGATGTGTTCACCGCGATGGAAAGCGTCCACGAGGAATACCAGCTGATGGTGCTCTCCGAGGTTGTGCCCGACTTCCGGACGACCCACGAGTTGCGGGGCATGTTCGAACTCGCCGCCGCTTGTCTGGCGCCCGGCGGACGTCTGGTGTTCAACGCCTTCTTGCCGCGCGAGGGGTACGTCCCGGACGACGCCGCGATGGAGCTCGGCCAGCAGTGCAACACCATGATCTACACCCGCGACCAGATGGCGGGTGCGGCGGACGGCCTTGATTTCGCACTGGTTGCCGACGATTCCGCCTACGAATACGAGAAGGCCCACCTGCCCGTGGGCGGCTGGCCGCCCACGGGCTGGTTCGAGGGATGGGCCAACGGGCGCGATGTGTTCGACGTCGACCGCGAACACTCGCCGATCGAGTTGCGCTGGCTGGTCTACGCGAAGTCAACCTGAACAAACTCGAATATCGTTGCAATGATGAGCGATATGGAACCGAACCGGCGATCGCTGCTGCTGGCAACGCCCCTGTTATTGGCGGCGCTGGCCGCGGGCGACAAGGCAGACGGTGTGGGAGAAATCCCGTTGTCGCCGCCGCCGAAGACCGGCCCTGACCCTGCCGAGACATTCGTCCTGCCCTACCAAGACATTGGTTTCCGGCCCTGGGGCAATCTGCCGCCGCGCAGCGGGGAAATGGCCATGTTGTACGGCGACTTCGACCGGCCGGGGCCCTATCTGGTCATGATGAGGTGGAATCCGGGTTGGTTCAGCGCGCCACACACCTATGCGACCGACCGGATTCAGGTCGTGGTGTCCGGCACGTGGTTTGTGAACAGCGGCAACGGTTTTGCACCCCAGGGCGCGGTCCCGGTCGGGCCGGGCGGTTACGTCAAGCGGGTTGCCCGCACTCCGCACTACGATGGCGTTCCGGCCGGCCAGCCTGACCCCGCAGTGATCGCCGTCTTCGGCATGGGACCGGTCGACATGCAGTTGGTGGACCCCACCCAGCCGTCGTGGCGTCAGGTGTGATGCCGCTCAACTCGAGGCGGTGAGGTCGCGGGTCGCGGGCCCCTCCAGCAGGGTGCCGTCCGGTGCGAATCGCGACCCATGCAGGGGGCACTCCCACGCCGTATCGGCGTCGTTCCAGTTCACGATCCCGCCGAGGTGCGGGCACACCGGCGAAACGACATGCTCGACGCCGTCGACGCGGCAACGCGCCTCCAGATGCCACGGCGGCCCGCTCACCACGCCGCCCTCGTCCGCGCCGGGGCTCCGCCGGCCGCTGCGCAGCAGCGGGGTGATCCAGCCCTTGGCCAGATCGAATCCCACCTCGGCATTGAACTGCATGGCGGTGGGCAGCCCGGTCAGCTCGTGCGGGCTCCAGCTGGCGAACGCCTTGGCCCAGTCCATCCGTCCGCCCAGGATGCGGCTCGACAGGGCCAACGCCGCGGCGGCCCCGTTGGTCATGCCCCATTTGTTGAAACCCGTTGCCACGAAGATGGTTCGGGTATTCGGCAGGATGGGTCCGACGTAGGGCAGCTGGTCGATGGGGGTGTAATCCTGCGCCGACCAGAAATGTGTCTGTTCGGCGCCCGGGTAGTGCCGGCGGGCCCACGAGGCCAGTTCTTCGAGCGCCGTCGAGGGGCTCTTTTTTCGACCCACGGTGTGGCCGGCCCCGCCGACGATCAGTCGTTCCCCGTCCGCGACGGGCGCATACCGCACCGAGCGCGTCGGCGAATCGGTGGAGATCATCATCGGCCTGGTGATGTTGCCCGGCACCTTGAAGGCCAAGCAGTAGGACCGGCTCGGCTTCACGCGCGCGAAGTATCCGCCGCGATCCAGGATCGGGATACCCGTCGCGAGAATCAGCTGGCCGGCTTCGAGTTCCACGTCGCGCTGGGCCGCGTCGTTGACGTGCACCCGAACCCGGTCCCCGCGGCCGGACACCCGCCGGACCCGCGTGTGCTCGACCAGCCGGCCACCGCGGCCGAGCAGCTCGCCGGCCAGCGCGTCCAGGAACGGCATGGGATCGAACTGCGCCTGGTCGGGCAGGCGCACCCCGCCGTGATACGGGAAGGGCACCCCGGCGTCGTCTTCCCAGACCGCGGGCAGCCCAACCGCCTGGCACGCCGTCAGCTCCAGGCGGGCGAACGGCACCCCCTTGGCCGACTGGGCATAGGTGTAGGCGTCCTCACGCTGCACCGCGATGTCATGCGATTGGCAGTAGTCGACCACCCAGTCCTGGCCCTCGCGGTTGCCCTCCACGTACGCACGCGCCAGTTCACTGCCATGCCGGGGCAGGATCTTCGACAGGTGGGTACCCTGCAGCAGGCTGATCTTTGCGGTGGTGTTCCCCGTCGCACAGGCCCCCACCGTGCGCGCCTCGAGCACCAGCACGTCCTTGCCCGCGCGGGCCAGCAACACCGCCGTCATCAGCCCGGTGATGCCGGCGCCGACGACGATGACATCCGCGGAACGAGGGCCCTTGTCAAGCTCGCTTGCGGCCCAAGGCTGTTCGGCTCGATTGTCCAACCATAAAGACGTCACGGGTGGGCTAGTACCCCCGCGGGAACAAGGGAAACCCCGCCGCGGGCCGGTCGCCCTCGTCACGCCCGCTTCAACTGTGCTTTCGCCGCTTTCACCGATTCCCCGGCGGCACGAGTGGCTTCGTTGGCCCGCTCGTAGCCTTGTTCGGCGCGCTCGAGGTCGCGTTCGGCTGTTCGCAGAGCCTCGAGGGCCTGCTCACGTCGCTGCCGGGACGCGTCACGCTCGGCCCGACGCTCCGACAGCCTGGCGTCGGCGTCGGCCTTCCGGCGCTCGGCGGCGGTCACCGCTGCGGTCAGTTCTTCCAGCCGCCGCTCCTTGGCCGCGTCGCGCGCGGGCCGCTTCGCGGGCCGCGGAGGCGTCGACCGCTCCTTCGCCCTTCCTGTCCGCGTGGTCGTCGTCACCGGAGCCGCCGCGCCGAAATCGCCGAAACCCGACCATCGCTCGGGGCGGACCAGCCGGCCGAGCCGCTCCCTCACCTCGGGTTCGGCGATGGCGGCTTGCAGTGTGCCGGTGATGTCGTCGCGCACGGCGGAGGACGGGTTGCTGACGTCGGCCGCCCGCAGTGCTGCCTGCGTGAGTTCGTCGATGAGCTGATGTTGCTCGGCGGACAAGTCGCGGATACGTTGGCCGTCCATCGCGGCGTGCGCGGCGCGCAGCCGGTCGCCCAGGTCCCCCAGGCGCCGTGCGGAGTCGGTGTGCCGCAGCGCGAGTCGATTGACGACCCACGCGGCCGTGGTCGGTTTGTTGGCCGCGGCGATCCGGTTTGCGCCGGCCTCGTCCCTGCGGCGCTTGGCCGCGGCCGTCAATTTGGTGCGCTCCGCGACGAAATCCTTCGGGGGCGCCCAATAAAGACGGTCGAGTTCGTCGTCGGCCATGACCCCATCCTCCCCGCGCCCGCAGGCGCCGGTTTAAAAATCGCGCGACCGTGGCACCTGATGGGCAACATCCTCCCGCTGGGCAGCGACGTCAACCCGGCAACCAACAGAACGCAAGGATCCGACCGCCCGATGATGTCCACGAACAGTGATCGGCCCGTGCGCCGGATCCCCGGGGATCGCAGGCCCCGCCGGTTGCTGATCGCCGCGCTGGTGGTCGTGGCGGTGGCGGGCGGCGTCGTGATCGCGGCGTCGTTGGGTTGCTTCGACGGCGGCTGCGGTCATCGCAACGCGTCGCCGAAAACCGCAGGACCGGCACAAGTCACCATCACACCCGGCCCGGATGCGCGCAACGTCGATCCACTCGCACCCGTGATGGTCAAGGCCGAGTCGGGGACGCTCACCGACGTCAGCATGGTCAACGAGAGCGGCAAGCAGGTGCAGGGTGTGATGACGCCCGACAACACCGTGTGGAAGCCCACGGTCCCGCTGGGCTATGGCCGCACCTACACGTTTACGGTCAACAGCCGAGGCCCCAATGGCCTTGCGTCGAACCAGGTTTCGTCCTTTTCGACGCTCAAACCGTCCAACCAGACGAAGGTCTCGTTCACCACCACGTCGGAGGCCGCGCTCAAAGACGGCGGGACGTACGGCGTCGGGACGGTGGTCGTCGCCCACTTCGACGAGCAGATCGCCGACCGGGCCGCCGCCGAACGGCAGCTGGCTGTGACCACCGACCCCAAGGTGCAGGGCTCGTGGTTCTGGGTCGACGACCAAACCGCGCACTGGCGGCCCGAGCACTACTACGCACCGGGGACGACCGTCACCGCCGAGGCCAAGATCTACGGAATCGCCCTGGGCAACGGCCTATTCGGGCAAGACGACACCAAGGTATCGTTCCGGATCGGCGACGCGCACGTCTCCATCGCCGACGATGCCACCAAACAAGTCAGCGTCTTCAACAACGGCACGTTGATGCGGACCATGCCCACCTCGATGGGTATGGGCGGCGCCGAAAATGTCGGCGGCAAGAGCATCTCGCTGTGGACGCCGCCGGGTATCTACACCGTCCTCGACAAGGGCAATCCCGTCGTCATGGACTCCTCGACATTCGGCCTGCCCAAGAACTCGCGCCTGGGTTATCGCGAAACCATCAACTACGCCACGCGGATCAGCACCGACGGCATTTACCTGCATGAGCTCGACGCCACGGTGTGGGCTCAGGGCCATCAGGACACGTCGCACGGATGCCTGAACCTCAACGCCGACAACGCGAAGTGGTTCTACGACTTCTCGGTGCCCGGTGATGTGGTCGAGGTCCGCCACAGCGGTGGCCCACCGTTGACGCTGGCGCAGAACGGCGACTGGACGATCAGCTGGGACGACTGGCGCAAAGGCAGCGCCCTGAAGCCGACATGAGCGTGACGTGACGGACCCCATTCGTCACCTGTAGTTGTGCTCTGTTTCACACTAAACTCTTGACTCGTTCCAGATAAGTGCGTCATATTGGTGCGGTGTCATCTCCGGCCGATTACGCGGAACGACTGCGGATGGCCGATCTGCGAGTGACCCGCCCCCGGGTCGCGGTGCTGGAGGCGGTGGACGCCCATCCCCACGCCGACACCGAGACCATCTTCTCGGCGGTCCGCGTCGGCCTGCCCGATGTCTCCCGCCAGGCCGTGTACGACGTCCTGAACGCGCTGAGCACGGTGGGTTTGGTCCGCCGGATCCAGCCCTCCGGATCGGTCGCCCGTTACGAGTCGCGCGTCGGCGACAACCACCACCATGTCGTGTGCAGATCCTGCGGCGTGATCGCCGACATCGACTGCGCGGTGGGTGCTGCCCCCTGCCTCACCCCGTCAGACGAGAACGAAATTCTCGACGGCTTCGTCCTCGACGAGGCCGAGGTCATCTATTGGGGCGTGTGCCCCGACTGTTCGACCGCAGGTTCCTAGCTCGCAGCCCAATCACCCCTAAGAAAGGAATGCTGTGTCCAGCGATATCTCCCAAGGCCGGCCGCCCCACGAGGACAGCAAGACGGCCAGCACCAGCGAGAGCGAAAACCCCGCAATCCCCTCCCCCAAGCCGAAATCCAATGCGCCGCTGACGAACCGGGATTGGTGGCCCGACCAGATCGACGTGTCGACGCTGCACCCGCACTCCTCGCAGGCCAACCCACTCGGCGACGACTTCGACTACGCCGCGGAGTTCGCCAAGCTCGACGTCGACGAACTCAAGGCCGACATGATGTCGGTGATGACCAACTCCCAGGACTGGTGGCCCGCCGACTACGGCACCTACGGCGGCCTGTTCATCCGGATGAGCTGGCACGCCGCGGGTACCTACCGCATTCACGACGGCCGTGGCGGCGGCGGTCAGGGTATGCAGCGCTTCGCCCCGATCAACAGCTGGCCGGACAACGTCAGCCTGGACAAGGCGCGCCGGCTGCTGTGGCCGGTCAAGAAGAAGTACGGCAACAAGATCTCGTGGGCGGACCTGATCATCTTCGCCGGCAACTGCGCCCTGGAGTCGTTCGGGTTCAAGACCTTCGGCTTCGCCTTCGGCCGTGAGGACGTCTGGGAGCCCGAAGAGATCCTCTGGGGCGAAGAGGACGAATGGCTGGGCACCAACAAGCGCTACTCCGGTAAGCGCGACCTCGCCGAGCCCTACGGCGCGACCACGATGGGTCTGATCTACGTCAATCCGGAAGGCCCCGAGGGCAAACCGGATCCCATCGCCGCCGCGATCGACATCCGCGAAACGTTCGGGCGGATGGCGATGAACGACGAGGAGACGGCCGCGCTGATCGTCGGTGGGCACAGCTTCGGCAAGACCCACGGCGCCGGCAGCGGCGATCTGGTCGGCCCCGAGCCCGAGGCCGCCCCGATCGAACAGCAGGGGCTGGGCTGGAAGAGCTCGTATGGCACCGGCGTGGGCAAGGACGCCATCACCAGCGGCCTGGAGGTGGTCTGGACGCCCACCCCGACCAAGTGGGACAACACCTTCCTGGAGACCCTCTACGGCTACGAGTGGGAGCTGACCAAGAGCCCCGGCGATGCCTGGCAGTTCGTCGCCAAGGACGGCGCCGGCGCGGGCACGATCCCCGATCCGTTCGGCGGCCCGGGCCGCGCACCGACGATGCTGGTCACCGACATCTCGATGCGTGAGTCCCCGATCTATCGCGACATCACCCGGCGCTGGCTGGACCACCCCGAGGAGCTCGCCGAAGCCTTCGCCAAGGCCTGGTACAAGCTGCTGCACCGGGACATGGGACCGATCAGCCGCTACCTCGGGCCGTGGGTTGCCGAGCCGCAGCTGTGGCAGGACCCGGTTCCGCCGGTCGACCACGAGCTGGTCGATGACAAGGACGTCGCGGCGCTCAAGCAGAAGGTGCTC
Source organism: Mycobacterium sp. E342 (assembly GCF_001667665.1). Taxonomy (NCBI): domain Bacteria; kingdom Bacillati; phylum Actinomycetota; class Actinomycetes; order Mycobacteriales; family Mycobacteriaceae; genus Mycobacterium; species Mycobacterium sp. E342. The sequence continues at coordinate 102,004 of NZ_LZJM01000070.1, read as the reverse complement.
GACTCCGGCCTGTCGGTTCCGCAGTTGGTCAAGACGGCCTGGTCCGCGGCGTCCAGCTTCCGGCGCACCGACAAGCGGGGCGGCGCCAACGGGGCGCGGCTGCGCCTCGAGCCGCAGCGCAGCTGGGAAGTCAACGAGCCCTCCGAGCTGGACAAGGTCCTGCCCGTGCTGGAGAAGATCCAGCAGGACTTCAACGCGTCGGCGTCAGGCGGCAAGAAGATCTCGCTGGCCGACCTGATCGTGCTGGCCGGATCCGCGGCGGTCGAGAAGGCGGCCAAGGACGCCGGCTACGAGATCTCGGTGCACTTCGCGCCCGGGCGCACCGACGCCTCCCAGGAGAACACCGACGTGGAGTCGTTCGCGGTGCTCGAACCGCGGGCCGACGGGTTCCGCAACTATATCCGCGCCGGCGAGAAGGCGCCGCTGGAGCAGTTGCTGCACGAGCGGGCCTACCTGCTGGGCGTGACCGGTCCGGAGATGACCGTGCTCGTCGGTGGCCTGCGCGCGCTCAATGCCAACCACGGCGGGAGCAAGCACGGCGTGTTCACCGACCGGCCCGGCGTCCTGACGAACGACTTCTTCGTCAATCTGGTCGACATGGACAACGCGTGGAAGACGTCGGAGTCGGCGGAGAACGTCTACGAGGTGGTCGACCGCAAGTCGGGCCAGCTGAAGTGGACGGCCACCGCCAACGACCTGGTGTTCGGGTCCAACTCGGTGTTGCGTGCCCTGTCCGAGGTCTATGCCCAGGACGACAACGAGGGCAAGTTCGTCGAGGACTTCGTCGCCGCCTGGGTCAAGGTCATGAACGCCGACCGGTTCGACCTCAAGTAACGCCCGGATAGGACGCGACGCCCCGCGGGCCCTCGGCTCGCGGGGCGTCGTGCGTCGGGAGCGGCTCGCTCAGCGCGCGAGATCCCACTGGCCGAAGTCCGGCGCGAGCACGTCGTCGATGTCGACGTTGATGCCGCCGAGGAGGGGACTCGGGTTCGACGGGCTGTTCACCACGGCCTGATACAGCACCGCCGCAGGTTCGCGCGAACCGTGCGACCACGATTTCGTCTGCCACGCCCAGCGTCGCCCCGCGGTGGTCGAGTTTCCGATGACGCCGTCCCGGATCGCCCAGCCGCACGCGCCAGCATGCCCGTAGATGCCGGTGCGGCCCACGCCCAATGCGGAGTTGATCCCCCGAAACCATTGGACGGCAACGCTGTTCCAGGTGTTCTCGTCGATGTCGTCGTCGACGCTGAAGAAGATCGGGGCAGACCCCGGGCCCCCTGCTGCGCCGTGCAACCGTTGGGCCGTCTGGGCATCCGCCACACCGCCGTCGAAGCCGCGGGTGTAGTCCGACGGGTCCGGCCAGCCGGGTTTGCCGTACTGGAAGTTGCTGACGATGTGCAGGCCCGCCGCGCGCAGCGCGTCGGCGTACTCGCGGGTGAGCGGTTTCGCCTCGAAGTTGGCTCCCGGCCGCGACTCCGACACGTAGTTCACCACGCCGTCATAGCCCGCCGACTTGATCTCGTCCGGCGAAATCCTGCGCTCGGCGAAATCGATCAGCCGCAAGTCGGCGGCGAAGGCCTTCCGGTCGTTGAAGGGTGCGGCCGCCGCGCTCAGACCGAGCAGCACCGGTGCGGCCGCGAACTTGAAGGCGTCGCGCCGCGATACCGATCGTCGCGCGCCGTATTCGCCCGGTGCGGCCGAATCCTGCACGGGCGTGATGCTAACAAACCGCCCGAAAATGGTGCTCGGACGGCATGGAGCGGGCGGCGCGGCTCCCCTGGAGCGCTCGCACAAGCCATGGCTGGGTATCGCGCTTCGGACCGTGTGCGCGGGAGGCGGGGCGAACGGTTCAGTCCCCTTCGGTGCCGGATGGCATGATCTTTGCGTGCCGGATTTCCGTCAGAGCGATTACGCGGCGGCCGGTGACGTGCGAGCTCGTTGCGCTCGATTAGGCAATCGAACTATAGTCTGGACACATGTCCAGTTTGCTGTCACGGAGCTCGGGAGTCCGTTGACCGCGATGGGTTCGGCGTTGTTCCGCGGTCATTCACCAGCAAAGAAGAGTTGAGTATGCGAATTGCCCTGCTGTCCTACCGTAGTAAAACCCATTGCGGCGGACAGGGCGTCTACGTGCGCCATCTCAGCCACGGTCTGGTGGAACTCGGTCATGACGTCGAGGTGTTCTCCGGCCAGCCCTATCCGGACCTGCTCGACCCGCGGGTGCGGCTGACCAAAGTGCCGAGCCTGGATCTCTACCGCGAACCCGACCCGTTCCGCGTGCCGCGGCCCAGCGAGATTCGCGACTCGATCGACCTGTTGGAACTGCTCACCACGTGGACCGCGGGGTTTCCCGAACCGCGGACATTCACCATGCGCGCCGCGCGGTTACTGGCCGGCCGGACGGCCGATTTCGACGTCGTCCACGACAACCAGAGCCTGGGCACCGGGCTGCTCAGGATCGCCGGCGCGGGACTGCCGGTGGTGGCGACGGTGCATCATCCCATCACCCGTGACCGGGTGCTCGATCTGGCCGCGGCGCGCTGGTGGCGAAAACCATTGGTGCAGCGATGGTATGGCTTCCTGGGGATGCAGCAGCAGGTGGCGCGCCAGATCCCGGATCTGCTGACGGTTTCGTCGTCGTCGGCGGCGGACATCGTGAGCGACTTCGGCGTCTCGCCGGAGCAGCTGCACGTGGTGCCGCTGGGTGTGAACACCGAGCTGTTCAAGCCGGGGTCGCAGCCCCGGCATCCGGGGCGGGTCATCGCCATCGCCAGCGCGGACACCCCGCTCAAGGGTGTGCGCACCCTGCTGCAGGCGGTCGCGCGGCTGCGCACGATCAGGGATCTCGAACTGCGGCTGGTTGCGAAGGTCGAACCCGACGGCCCGACCCATAAACTCGTCGCCGAGCTCGGCATCTCCGACATCGTCCACATCACCAGTGGGCTTTCCGACGCCGAGCTTGCCGCGCTGTTCGCGTCGGCCGAGGTCGCCTGCATTCCCTCGCTTTACGAGGGTTTTTCGCTGCCCGCGGTGGAGGCGATGGCCAGCGGCACGCCGATCGTGGCCAGCCGGGTGGGCGCCCTGCCCGAAGTCCTCGGCGCTGACGGCGCATGCGCTGAACTGGTGCCGCCGGCCGACGTCGACGCGCTCACCCGTGCGCTCGGTGACCTGCTGGACTCGCCGGAGAAGCGACGAAGCCTGGGCAAGGCGGGACGAACCCGTGCGGTCGACGTGTTCAGCTGGGAGGCGGTGGCCGCTCAAACCGTCCGGGTGTACGAGCGGGCGATCGCACGCAACACGGCCGCGGCTGAAGGCGAAGCGCCATGCTGACCGTCGATTTCGACCGGCTACGGGTCGGGCCCGCGACCAAGGTCATCGACGTCGGGTGCGGGGCCGGCCGGCACGCCTTCGAGGCGTATCGGCGCGGCGCCGACGTGGTCGCGTTCGACCGCGACGCGGACGAATTGCGTTCGGTCGACACCATTCTGCGCGCAATGGCGGAAGCCGGCGAGGCCCCCGCCGGAGCGTCGGCGAAGGCGGTGCTCGGTGACGCGCTGAAATTGCCGTACGCCGACGAGACATTCGACTGCGTGATCGCGTCGGAGATCCTCGAGCACATCCCGCGCGACGACGCCGCCATCGCCGAACTGATCAGGGTGCTCAAAGTCGGCGGCACCCTGGCGGTCAGCGTGCCGCGCTGGCTGCCGGAGCAGGTGTGTTGGCTGCTGTCCGACGAATACCACAGCAATGAGGGCGGCCACGTCCGCATCTACCGGGCCAGCGAACTGCGCGACAAAATCGTCGACGGTGGAATGCAATTGACGCACGCCCACCACGCCCACGCGCTGCACTCCCCCTTCTGGTGGCTGAAATGCGCTGTGGGCGTGTCGAATACCGACCACCGCGTCGTGTCCGCATACCACAAACTCCTGGTGTGGGACCTGATGCAGCGGCCGAAGGTCACGCAGCTGGCGGAATCGCTGCTCAATCCCCTAGTCGGCAAGAGCGTGGCGATGTACTTCGTCAAACAGCCGGCGGCCGAAAGCCCAGCGACTGTGGGATATGCAGTTGCGTCGGTCTAATCCCCCATCGGTCCCCGGCGTCCTCAGTCCCGAGCAGTGCCGTCAAACCGCGGCGTCGATCGCGGCCCTACAAGAGCCCTCGGGAGCCATCCCCTGGTCTGAGGGCGGTCACACCGATCCGTGGGACCACGTCGAGTGCGCGATGGCGCTCACCGCCGCCGGGCTGCTGGAACCGGCGCGCGCCGCGTTCGAATGGAGCCGCCGCACGCAGCGCGCCGACGGCTCCTGGCCCATCCAGCTGCGTGCGGGGGTCATCGAGGACGCCAACAGTGACAGCAACTTCTGCGCCTACATCGCGACCGGTGTCTGGCACCACGTGCTGGTCACGGGCGACCGGCGCTTTGCCGCTCGGATGTGGCCGGTCGTGCACAAGGCCATTGACTTCGTCATCGATCTGCAGGTCGGCTATGGCGAGATCTGTTGGGCCCGAAGCGAAGCCGGTCCCCTGCAGGAAGCGTTGTTGACGGGCTGCGCGAGCGTTTTCCACAGCATCCGGTGCGCCCTGGCGCTCGGCGCCCTGATCGGCGAGCCGCAGCCGGAGTGGGAACTGGCGCTGGGCCGCCTCGGGCACGCGATCGCGGCTCACCCCGAGGCGTTCACCGAAAAAGACCGCTACTCGATGGACTGGTACTACCCCATCCTCGGCAGCGCGCTGCGTGGGCCGGCGGCGACCGCGCGGATCAAGCAGCGGTGGGACGACTTCGTGGTCGGCGGCCTCGGCATTCGGTGCGTGGTCGACAGACCCTGGGTCACCGGCGCCGAGACATGCGAATTGGTCATGGCGCTCGATGCCATCGGCCAGCGGTCGGCCGCGCATCGGCAGTTCGGCGCGATGCAGCATCTGCGTGAACAGGACGGCTCCTACTGGACGGGGCTGGTCTTCGCGGACGGGAAGCGGTGGCCCGAGGAGCGCACCACGTGGACGGGAGCGGCGATGATCCTGGCCGCGGACGCGCTGTCGGACACCACGGCGGGCGCCGGGATCTTCCGCGGCCACGGACTGCCGATGGGCTTGCAGACGGACTTCGACTGCGAATGCGTCGCCGCCGGCCCGGGTCGCTGACGGTCGACTCTAGATCGGTTCGCCCGGCTGCCCGCTGACGCGTTCGAGCACCCGCAGCGACCCGGTGGCCGAAACCTCGCGGAACTGACCGGAATCGATTGCGCGACAGTAGATGTAGTACGGCGGTCGGCCGCCGTCCCTGGGGTCCGGGAAGACGTCGTGGATGGCCAGTCCACCGCCGACCGTCACCCACTTGGCCCACCCGTCGAAGTCCTGGTTGGCGGCGGTCTCGCTGTGGCCGCCGTCGATGAACAAGAAGCGCAGCGGCGACCGCCAGCCGGAGGCCACGACCGGCGACTTGCCCACTATGGCAACGACGTGGTCGGCAAGCCCTGCGGCATCGAGCGTGCGGCGGAACGTCGGCAGCGTGTCGAACAGCCCCGTGACCTCGTCGACCAGTGAGGCGTCGTGGTACTCCCAGCCGGGCTGATGTTCCTCCGAGCCGTGGTGGTGGTCGATCGTGTACAGCACGCCGCCCGTCTGCTGGGCCGCCGCACCCAGCAACAGGGTGGATTTGCCGCAGTACGTGCCGATCTCGACGCCCACGCCGCCGTCGAGATATCGCACGGCGGCGTCGTAGAGAGCGCGGCCCTCGTCGGCGGGCAGGAAACCCCGCACCTGCTCGGCCAACGCAAACAAGCGCTCGGGTGCGCTCGCATCGACGTGACTCATCAGATGAACCTATCGTTTCCGGCGATAGCGTCGGCGCGGTGGTTGTGGTGGCGATCAGGTGTGGTCACAAAACGTAAGTCCAGCGGCCGGGGCGGGACCGCTTTACCATCATGCTGTGCGCCGCCCCTCGCCCGTTCGTAGCTGTGTTGCTGGTGTCCTCGCCGCGGTCCTGGCCGTGGGCGGGCTGGTATTGCCCGCCGCGGTGCCGTCGTCCGGCATCCCGAGCGCCGCGGCGGCCAGCTGCCCCCCGGTGCAGGTGGTGTTCGCCCGCGGCCGAATGGAATCGCCCGGACCGGGAACGCTGGGCAACGCGTTCATCTCCGCGCTGCGATCCAAGGTCAACAAGAACATCGGCGTGTATGCCGTCAATTACCCGGCCGACACCGAGGTCGCTCAGGGTGCCAACGACATGAGCCGCCATGTCCAGGACATGATCACCAACTGCCCCAACACCCGGCTGGTGCTGGGCGGTTACTCGCTGGGGGCGGCCGTCACCGACGTCGTGCTCGCGGCGCCCATCGGTGCGTTCGGATTCGACAGCCCCTTGCCGCCGGGTGCCGATCAGCACATCGCGGCTGTGGCGTTGTTCGGCAACGGAAGCCAGTGGGTGGGGCCGATCACCAACTTCAGCCCGATCTACAACGACCGGACCATCGAGCTGTGCCACGGCGCCGACCCGATCTGCAACCCGGCCGACCCGAACACCTGGAAAGCGAACTGGCCGCAACACCTTGCCGGTGCCTACATCGATGCCGGCATGGCCAACCAGGCCGCCGACTTCGTCGCCGGCAAGCTCTGAGCGACGGCGGCGTGGTCGAACTGCTCAACCGGCCAGGCGATACACGGTGAACGCAATCCCGCCGGCGATCAGAAACCAGCCGAAAGCCGCCTGCAAGTTCCTGGCACTCATCCGCTGAGCCCACAGGGCGGTTACCGCGCCGGACGGCGCCGCACCGAGAGTGAGCGCCGCGGCCACCGACCAATCGATATGTCCCAGTGCCCAATGCGTAGCGGCGGTTGGGATGACGAGCACGCTGATCACCGCCAGGCTTGTCCCCGCGGCCTGGGGCATCGTCAATCCGAAGAAGAGCAGGAACATCGGAACGAGAAGAAAACCCCCACCGTTCGCCAGCAAGCCGGTGAAGAGGCCGGCCGCCGCAGACACGGCCACCAACAGGATGCGATTCTTCCGTCGCGCCTCCCCAACTCGACGATCCCGGTCGGACGCCGGACGCAAGACCCTGACCCCGACGGCAACCAGAACCACACCGGAGGCGATCAGCAACGGGTCGCCACCGACCAGAGGCGAGAGCAGTGCACCCACCACGGTGGCGGGGGCTGCGCCGAGCAACGACCACAACGCCGCCCGGGGGCGAACATGGCGCTCACGCAGGTAAGGCCAGCCGGCGGTCAGAGCCGTCGTCAGTGTTGCCGGAAGCGGCGTAGCCACCGCCATCAACGCGGGCAGCCCGAGCAGCGACAGCAACGGCGTGGCCAGAGATGAACCACCGACGCCGAAGACACCGCTGAGCGCGCCCAGCACCGCACCCACCACCACAAATTCCGGCCGGGGTGCCACTGCTAAGCCCCTAAGCTTTGAGGCGACGAATCGGCCTGGGACATCCGCCGTTTCACCTAGCGCGGGCGGAGTTGTGGTCTAGTACGCGGTAAGCGACGAGCTTGAGCCGGTCATTGAACAGAAACCACACCACGGAGTAGCCCCAGACGAGGCCGGCCCACCGCCATCCGAGCGGCGTCATGGCCACGCCGTAGACGGCAATCAGGGTGGCGATGGTTTGAGCGGTGATGACCGCCCCCACCATCAGCGGGGCTGGCGCCGGCCGCATCCAGAACGGGCCGCGGGAGCGGGTCAAGAATATGGTCAGCTGTCCGGCGACCGACAGTTTCAGATAGATCATGGTGCGGATGACGTCGTGGCTGAGGCCGAACACCCTGTCGGCGAGGAAGAACAGCGTGAAGGTCGCGACGACGCCGATGACACCCAGCACGGTGGCGATGGTCAGCACGGCGCGCATGTCCCACTTGACGGGCCTGGGTGAGCCACGCACGTGGTCGTAAGCGATCGACAGGATCGCGCCGTCATTGAGCAGCGCCAGGAACACGATCATCGCGGCGGTGACCGGGAAGAAGTTCATGAACACCACCGCCAGGGTGATCAGCAGCAGCACCCGAATGGTCTCGGCGATGCGGTAGGTCGCATAGCTGGTCAACCGGGCGAAGATCTCGCGGGCCAGACCGATCGCGCGTACGATCACCGACAATCCGGGCGCCAGCAGTACCACGTCGGCGGCCGCGCGGGCCGCTTCGGTGGACCCGGACACCGCGATGCCCGCGTCGGCCTGCTTGAGCGCAGGAGCGTCGTTGACGCCGTCGCCGGTCATTCCGACGATGTGCCCGCGGGCCTGCAATAGCCGCACGATGTAGTACTTGTGCTCGGGAAACACCTGCGCGAACCCGTCGGTAGCTTCCACCTGGGCGCCCAGCTCGTCGTCAGCGGCGCCGTCGAGGATGGCGGCATCGAGGATCTGGTCGCCCAGGCCGACCTGGCGAGCGATCTCGCGGCCGATGGCGACCTGATCACCGGTGACCATCTTGACGTCGACGCCGAGTTCCCGTGCGGCGGAGATAGTCGCCGCGGAGTCCTCGCGGGGCGGGTCCGCCAAAGCCAACACACCCATCAGCCGCCAGGCGTCGTCGGCCGTCTTCGCCACGCCGAGTGCCCGGTACCCGTGGCCGGCGAACCGTTCGACCACGCCTTCGACCTCGGCGGACGCGCCATCACCGCCACAGAGGGCGGCGATGACCTGTGGGGCGCCCTTGCTGACCCGGAAGGTCTTGCCCCCTGCGTCGTGCACCAGCGCCTCGGTGCGTTTGCTGACCGGATCGAACGGAACGAACTGGTCCACGCGCTCCGCCGGTGGTTGTCCGGCGGCCGCCAGCACCGCCAGATCGATGACGTCGTTGTCTTCGGCACGCGAGGCCAGCGCGGCGGCCTCGAGCAGTTCGTCGTCGCTGACGGCGGTGGCGGTCCAGCGCGCAGCGAGCGCCAGGCGGTTTTGGGTCAGAGTGCCGGTCTTATCTGAGCACAGCAGGTCTATGCCGCCGAGCTCCTCGACCGCGGGCAGATGGCTGACCACGGCCTCGTGACGCGCGAGCTGGCGCGCACCGATGGCCATGGTCACCGACAGCACCGCCGGCAGCGCCACCGGGATCGAGGCGATCGTGACGACTAGGGCGAACTCCAGGGTTTGCAGCACCGGGTTGCTCCGAACCAGCGAGACCGCGACCGTCAGGGTGACCAGGGCGAGCGCGATCACGATCAGGTAGTTGGCGATGCGCAGCACCGCGCGCTGGAAGTGGCTGACCGTGCCCGCACTTTCGACCAGTGCGGTGGTCTTGCCCATGTACGACGATGCGCCGGTAGCACAGACCAGCGCGTCGGCCTCCCCACGCACCAGCACCGACCCGGAAAACACGTCGTCGCCCCGCCCGCGACTGACGGCCAGCGACTCGCCGGTCAGCGCGGACTGGTCCACCTCGAGGGTGGCGTCGTCGAGCACCCGCAGGTCGGCGGGAACCACGTCGCCGAGGCGCACCCGGACCACGTCGCCGGGAACCAACTCGCGCACCGCCACTGTCATCCACGCGCCGTCGCGCAGCACCCGCGCGGAGGTCGCCAGCCGCTGTTTGAGCGCCGCGATCGCGTTTGCCGCCTGGTGCTCCTCGAAATACGCCACCAACCCGTTCATCGCCAGCAGCACCCCGATGATCGCCGCGTCGGTCCAGTGCCGGGCGGCCAGCGACAACGCCAGCGCAACTTCGATCATCCACGGGATCGGTGCCCAGAAATATCCGAGAAAATCCAACACCGGATTGCGGTGCCGCTCGGCAATCTCGTTGGGTCCGTATTGTTCGAGCCGCTGTTGCGCCTCACCTGAGGTCAAGCCCGTTGTGGCGCCGCTCAATTCGTCGGCTTGCGTCAACTCTGCCTCCCCGCATGCGGCAATGTTCACGGTCCACGCTGACACGGCCACTGGGCGCGAAGTAGGGCCGAACGGCCCCAACGCCTTCCAGCGCGGCGGCGCGGAGACCCACCGCGATCGCGGCGCCCCGAGCCTTGGGGGTAGTCGGGCAACGCCGGGGTGGCGCGAATGCCACGATGATGATTGGATACCGCTTCTCCCCGTCCGCAATTCGAGAAATCGCGGCGAGGCCGCGAACTTTGGTTGGTCGCTGCGTCCGGAGGTTTAGCCGCCCTTCGGAACGGCGCTGGAGTCACCCGGGTGTTGTCACTGCCTCATTAACCTGCTGTGGGCATGAGTAACCGGTGCCGCCGCTTTTGCGCAATTTGCGCGAGGAAATGTTCAGGCCGGGGTGTTGGTGCTCGAGTAAACCTTGAAATCGCGGATGAGTGGAACGACCTCGCCGCCCGGAAACGCAGCGCGCTCCCGGGCGCGGAAGGCGGGGTGACGGCGCATCGCGTCACGTCGTTCGCGCTCGTAACGCTGAGCCGCGGTCCATAACGGATGGGACTGAAGGAAAATAACCGTCGCTCCCGTTGTATTGGCCACGATCGTTAACTCCTCTCAGTACAACCCGCAATAGCTACACCCGGTGGTTATCGGCTTGTGATCTCAGAATGCCCGGCCGATCCTGAGACCAAACCACCCGTGAAGTTGAGAATCAGCCATGAATTTCGACTAATCCTTCAACCGCCGCAGTACCGCCGTCCGTGCTGGCCCGCCGGATATCCGGAACGTTAGCGGCGGCCACCGACACATTTCTCGTTTCGGCTCCGCACACCGGCGGCTGCTATGGTCCCTTGCGTATGCCCAAGATGGATCGCCGCCGCATGATTTTGACGACCGGAATCGGCGTGCTGGCAGCCGCGCTGCCTGCGCCGCAAGCCCTGGCCCGACCCTCGGGACGGGATTCGCCCGCGGACCGCCCTCCCGCACCCGCGGCGCCCAGCGGCCAAACCGGCACCTACATCTTTCACGACGAGTTCGACGGTCCCGCCGGCTCGGCGCCCGACGCCTCGAAGTGGACCGTGGCCAAGGCCCGCGAGACGATCAAGGACCCGACGTACTGGGAGCAGCCCGACCACATCGGGCAGTACCGCGACGACCGCCGCAACGTCTTCCTCGACGGCAACTCCACCCTCGTCCTGCGTGCCGCCAAGGACGGCCCGACCTACTACAGCGGCAAGGTGCAAAGCCTTTGGCGCGGCGGGGTCGGCCATACCTGGGAAGCCCGCATCAAGCTCAACTGCCTGACCGCCGGCGCCTGGCCGGCCTACTGGCTCGGTAATGAGGACCAGGGCGAGATCGACGTCATGGAGTGGTACGGCAACGGCAGCTGGCCCTCGGCCACCACGGTCCACGCCAAGGCCAACGGCGGTGAGTGGAAGACGCACAACATCGCTATGGACAGCGCCTGGCACACCTGGCGCACCCAGTGGGACGAGGCCGGAATCCGTTTCTGGAAGGACTACGCCGACGGGGCCCAGCCGTACTTCGACGTGCCGGCCAGCTCGCTGCCTGACTGGCCGTTCAACGGCCCGGGCTACACGGTCTATCCGGTGTTCAACCTGGCCGTGGCCGGGTCCGGCGGCGGCGACCCGGGTCCCGGGACCTACCCGGCGGACATGCTCGTCGACTGGATTCGCGTCTGGTAAGCCGGCTCAACGGGTAAGCAGGGCCACCGCGCTCCACGCTCTGCCGCCCGGGTGACGCGGATCCGGCTGGGGCAGCCAGGCCAGCGGACGCATCCACAGCGGCAGGCGGTGAAACCGGTGGGCGGCCGCATATAGCGCCTCCACCTCGACGGTGCGCCAGCCCAAATCTTCGAAATACGCCAACCCGTTCTCGGGTGCGCACTTGAACGGCGCGTTTTGCAACATGCCCGCCATTTTCTTGTTCAGCATCTTCTTCAGGCCCGGCCCGGCGAAGTCGAGCATCCACCAGGCGACCTCGGGCCGCGTAATGGCCGCCGACAGCGCCGCGACGTCACCGTCTCCGAGAGACATCAACAGGCCCTCGGTCAGCAGCAGCGGGCTGGTGGTGCCGCGCAGGGCCTCGTCGAGGAAGGCATCGAGCGCGGCGGGGTCGGCCAGATCGACAGCGACACGGGTCAGCCGGCACCGCGGCACCTCGTCGGCGAGCAGCTGCGTCTTCTCCCCGAGCAACTTCGGCAGATCCGCCTCCACCCACGTGAGATCGGCCGGGAGGTCCAGCCGGTAGGGCCGGGTGTCCAAACGGGCCGCCAGGTTCAGCACCCGGTCGCAGCCGTCGGCGATGGCTTGCGCGATGGCGTCGTCGATGAGTTTGGTCCGCGCGACGAGCCACCAGCCATTTCGGGTCGACCGCGGGACCTTGGCGACGATTTCGCGACCGTGTTCTCCGGCCAACCGGTCGGCGAGCGGGTCATTGAAGAGTGAATCGGGCCGGGCGGATTCGGTTGCCCGGTGCAACGCGGTCCACCGTGTCGCCGTAAACCCGAAACGCTCCCGTCGCCGCAGACCTGCCTAATAGCAAACTCAGGTAGTTCAGCGTGCCTGACGATTCTCGGGTCGATCAGCGTGGCCTAGCTCGCCGCGTTCTCGGGTTCGCTGACTCCACCGCGAAGCCAGGGCGTCGCAGATGGTGCGTTGCTCGGTTTCATTCTGGTGGTGAATCAGGAGTCCTTCGATGGTGAAGATGCCGATCATTACTTCGGCTTCCACGGTCGCGGTCGAGACCCCGGCGCTTTCCAGTTCGTGGCGGAACAGGCTGCCAGTGATCAGATGGAAGTTGTGATGCCATTCGGCCAGGGCCGGTGAGTGCTCGATGCGGGCATGAACCGTCGTCACCAGGCGGCTCATCGCTGTGAGTTGACGCACCACCCAAAGCAGACGAGCCGCAATCGGCTCGCCAGCCACGTCCTGGTACTGCGGCCATACGTCGGCCACGACCGCCGTGAGAACTGCAAGCAGAACGTCGTCCTTGTCTCCGAAGTACCAGTAGATGGTGTTGGGTGCGACTCCAGCTTCCTTGGCCAGGCGGCTTATTGGGGTGGCGTCATAGCCAGCGTCGATGAACAGCCGTTGCGCCGCGGCAACGATTTCCGCACGCTTCTCGTCGGCGGCTTGCGGGCGCTTGTTCCGCGCCATCAGTCCTCCCGATTGCCGTCTAGGTCGCACTCTGTTGAATGCCGTTCAAGAGGTTGCTAAGTTTGTTGAACAGCATTCAAGATACGCGATGGAGGCCACGACCATGAACCAACCACTCAGCTACGTCCGACAAGATGTGACCTTTATGTCCGAGGGCACACCTTGCGCGGCGTGGCTCTACCGGCCCGAAGGTGTCGAGAACCCGCCCATCGTCGTACTAGCTCACGGGTTCGCCGCCTTCCGCGAACTGCGCCTGGACGCCTACGCCGCACGATTCGCCCAGGCCGGCTACGCCGCCTTGGTGTTCGACTACCGGCACTGGGGTGCCAGTGGTGGACAACCGCGCCGCATCCTTGACATCGCCAAACAGCACGCTGACTGGCGGGCCGCCATCGCCTACGTCCGCAGCGTGGACAATGTCGACACAACCCGCGTGGTGGCCTGGGGTTCCTCCTTCGGCGGCGGTCACGTTCTCAACTTGGCCGCCCGCGACCACGATCTCGCAGCCGCCATCGTCCAGGTGCCCCACGTCACCGGACCCGCATCAGCGTTCTCACAGTCACCCAAACTGGTCGCGCGCCTCTTCGCCGCAGCCCTGTGCGATCAGGTAGGCGTGTGGTTTGGGCGGGCACCGTACCGAGTGAAGTCCGTCGGTAGGCCCGGCGACGTCGCCATGATGACCTCACCCGGCGCGTATGAACTGGTCGAAGCGATGGCCGGGGACAAGCACGAGCAACTTCTCGCCGAGAACAACGATGTCGCCGCCCGCATCGCCCTGCGCGTGCCGCTGTACTCACCGGGGCGCAAGGCCGCAAACATCACCGCGCCGACTCTGGTGCAGCTGGCAAAACGTGACGATGTGACGCCGTACGCGAAAGCCCAGAAGATCGTGACCCGCATCCCCCACGGTGAAGTCCGCTCCTACGACTGCACGCACTTCGAGCCGTACCTGGACCCGCACTTCGACGGGATCGTGACCGACCAGATCGACTTCCTAAATCGCCACGTCCCACTGGTGTGACCCCAACGCCAGGCGGCCTTCGCTCGCCACCTCACCACCGAGGGCTACGAGCTGCGGGGCCGTCCATCGGGCGGTATCGGAAACGTGGGTGATCGTGTGCTCGGGGCTCGACATACGTTGCGTTATAGCAGCGTCGTACCCGGTTTTACTGCCCGGCCTTGCCCCCCGCGAGCCAGGCGCTGGCGACCGCCCGGGTCTGCGGTGGCGGCAGCGCGGCGTTCGGTGCGCCGAGTTGACCGACCTTCACCGTCCACACCGCCGACGAGCGGTCGATGCAGCTCCCGGCGCCCTGGCTGGGCAGCCACAGCACCGCGAGGTTCGCGTGCGGGTCGCCGCAGCCGTAAACGCCGACGTAGCCGTCGGCGCGTCCGCCCCATGCGCCGCCGTTCCGCAGCAGGCAGTGGGTTCCGTCGTCCAGCGTCAGCGCGAACGGGTCCGGCGTCGCGCTCGGCCGCACGGGCGGAAGCGGGCCGCCGTAGCTGACCCGATGCAGGCGCTGCTGCCAGGGATCGTCCACACACAACAGGGATCCGGGCGTCGACGGCCAGCAGGTGCCCGCGCCGGCCGCGCTGGGCGAGCAGTAATAGACATCGTCGGCCACCGCCGACGGCGACGCGGTGCTGCAGTCGTCGACGACGACGACGTTGCCCTCCGGAGGCGACTCCTTATAGCCGTTGATCGGTTGGCCGGCGGGGCCGACGGCCACCGTGGTGATCACCTGCGTCGGCGGCGGATCCGCGATTGCGACACCGGGCTGCGCGGACACGGTCAACGCCACCACCGCGACCGGCACCAGGACGAGTTGTGGCATCACCTTCATGAGTCCACCTCCGAGTCGAGCGGCGTCCCTTTTATGCAGGGTAGAACGCGCGAGTGTGCGGAGGGTACGGTGCGCTAATGACCGGACGAAACCGTCGTTTCCTGCTGCGCGAACGACCTGTCGGACGCATCGGCCCCGGCACATTCGAGCTGACCGAAGAGGCGATCCCCGACCTCGGCGACGGCGAGGCGCTGGTGCGGGTCGACTGGATCTCGCTGGACCCCACGAACCGCATGTGGATCAACGACACCCCGTCCTACCTGCCTCCGGTAGGTATCGGCGAGGTCATGCGAGCGGGCGCCCTCGGCGAGGTCGTCGCGTCGAAGAGTTCCACCTACGCCGTCGGTCAGCAGGTGCAAGGCCTGCTCGGCTGGCAGGAGTACGCGGTGGTCTCGGACACGTCGCTGATCAATCCCGTCCAGGTCGCGCAAGGCATTTCGCCGAGCGCCTACCTGGGCGCGCTGGGGATGACCGGCCTCACCGCGTGGATCGGGATTCGCGATATCGGCAAGCCGCAGCCCGGCGAGACCGTCGTCGTTTCCGCGGCGGCCGGTGCGGTCGGCTCGGTCGCCGGCCAGCTCGCCAAGACCGCGGGGGCGCGTGTCGTCGGCATCGCCGGAGGGCCCGAGAAGTGCGCGCTGCTCACCGACCGCCTGGGCTTCGACGCGGCCGTCGACCACCGCGCCGACGACTGGGCCGCCCAACTGGCCGCGGCGACACCCGACGGCATCGACGTCGACTTCGAGAACGTCGGCGGCGAGCTCATGGACGCGATCTTCGCGCGCCTCAACATCGGCGCCCGCGTCGCGCTCTGCGGCTTGATCTCCGGTTACAACGCGGAGGATCCCCCGCCGGGTCCGCGTGCGTTCGGGAACCTGCTCATCCAGCGTGCCACCCTGCGCGGCTTCATCGTCCTCGACCACTTCGGGCGCGCGGCGGAAGCCATCAGCGAGATCGCCGGCCTGATTGAGGCCGGAAAGCTCACTCCGCTCGAGACGGTCGTCGAGGGGTTCGAGCAGCTGCCGACGGCGATCAACATGCTGTTCGACGGCAAGAACGTCGGCAAGCTGGTGGTCAAGGTCGGCTGATACTCAGCCGAATTCGAGGAGGGCGTAGACCCCGCGGAAGGGCTTTGTCTGCGGGAACGGAACCATGACAATCCGCCGGCCCACACCAGGATGCCGAGCGGCGCGATACGGATTCCCGCCATCACAAGGAACGGGCCGATGTGCCGTCCCATTCGGGCTAGCCCGGCGCGGACGTCGGATCGATGGGAATTGCGATCTCGTTGCGCCGGCGCATCGGCACCGTCCAGGGCGGGTCGTAGAACCAGGCCTCGGGATCGCCGGCCGTTTGAATCCCGCTGTCCTGCAACGCCTTCAGGAGTTCCTTCGTGCGCAAGGCGACCGTCTTAGGGCTGCGGTCACCGCTGAATCGCAGCACCGCGACGGTGGCGGGCGGCACCTCAACGAGGCGGACCTGATCATCGTTGGGTGCGGGAAGGGTTTCCATCGTCCACTTCGCGGGCATGAAGAACCGGATCGTCCAGCCGGTCTCGCCGCCCGCGGACTGGACGACGGGCGCGGTCATCTCGATCTGCTGGCCGCCCCCGCTCGACTGCTGGCTGACGGGGGTCGTCATCGAGATTGATCGTTTGCCCCGGTTGCCGCCGAATATGTAGCCCGCCAACAGCCGGAATCCGACGTCACGAGCGCGATTTTCGTCGGCGTCGACCGTCGTCTCGGCGGCGATCCGCGGACCGTAGCGGCGGATCTCGACGGCGCCCGTCAGTGGCTCGCGCGTGTACGCCGGCTCCTCGGTGCCGACCCGGATGCCGCCCACCGCCAGGACCGATTCGGCCACCTGCTCGGCGAGCTTGATGGGGTTCATCATCGGACCGTTTCCTTTCTCGATTCAAGCAGCGCCAAGGCTGACCAACGGCGTCGCGAACACACACCAGACACCCTGCGAGCGGGTCCGAGATGCGAGCCGCGAGGGGTGACCGTTCATCTGGATTCACCCACCTGTTGCCGGTGGTCCGCAAGTGAGGTTATTCCCCAACAGCGGTGTCGCCCGACTCTTGTCTTTTGGCGCGAACCAGTGGTGACGCAAGCGGTCGGGTGGCGAGTTTTGGGATCGGTAGCCGGTTCTCGCGTCTGTACTTGGCGCAACGACGACGCCAATCCGGCGGCGCCCCACGAAAGGAAGTCAGAAATGAAGATCGTCCCGGCCGGCATTGAAGAGCAGATCAATCGGGTGGACCGGCAGCGCAGCCTATACATCGGCCTCAGCGCCGGCGCGGTCGCGCTGTGGAGCGCCTTCCGCTTGATCTGGGCCCTCTACATCGGGATGACGTTCGGCTGGTTCCTGGGGTCGATGGTGTTCCAGCTCGTGCTGTGGGGCGTGATCGGTGCCGTCGCGGGGATCGCGGCGTTCGGGTTCCTGACTCGCTACGCCAAGGGATCTTGACCCGGGTTCAGCGCAGGCGAAAGTTCCGAACCCTTTGCGGGTTCGGAACTTTCGCGGTTGCGCGCCCGGCTCGAGCCACGCGACTCGTCAGCGCAGTTCTTGGATGCGGATCAGGTTGCCCGCCGGATCGCGGACGGCGCAGTCACGCATTCCGTAGGGCTGGTCCGTCGGCTCCTGGACGATCTCCACGTCGTTGGCCTGCAGATGCTCGAAGGTCCGATCGAGGTCCTTTGTCGCCAAGAGCAACGTGGCGTAGCTGCCCTTGGCCATCATTTCGCCGATGGTGCGGCGCTCGCTTTCGGTGATGCCTGGGTTGGCGGCCGGCGGGTTCAGCACGATCGACGTGTCGGGCTGGTTCGGGGGTCCGACGGTGATCCAGCGCATCTTGCCCTTTCCGACGTCGAGGCGGACTTCGAAGCCGAGGGTGTCGCGGTAGAACGCGAGCGAGGATTCTGGGTCGTCGTGCGGCAGGAAGCTCGAGTGGATCGTGATGTCCATGCGGTCAGGCTAAGCGCGGCCCGCTGACCGATGCTTCTCGATTCCTGATCGGTCTGGTCACCTGTTGGGCCACGCATGGGGGCATGCCGGCCAACGTGTCCTCCGCCTGGCGCCGGTAAGTGCTCGGCGGCACCCCGACCAGTTCGGTGAAACGAGTGCTGAACGTGCCCAACGAGGAGCACCCGACGGCGAAACACACCTCAGTGACGTTGAGGTCACCGCGCCGCAGCAGCGCCATCGCCCGCTCGATGCGCCGCGTCATCAGATAGGAATAGGGCGACTCGCCGTACGCCCGGCGGAACTCGCGGCTCAGGTGGCCGGCGGACATGTGCACGTCACGGGCCAGCCCGTCCACGTCCAGCGGCCGCGCGTGCTCCCGATCGATCCGGTCGCGGACGCGGCGGAGCAATGCGAGGTTCCGCAGCCGCTGCACATCATCGGCTCGTTGACGCACGCGGGCTTCCTACCCGCCGACCAATTCTGGGTGAAACTTGGCCGCCATGCGGCGCAGGCCGTCACGCCAGTCCACCGTCGTGCCGCCGATGAGCTCGTGCATCCGGGAGCTGTCGGTGGGGTTGCCGCGCAGCGCCTGCTCGCTCACCTCGAAGACCGGCTCCTTGCCCACCAGTGAACCGAGGTAGCCGCACCATTCCTGAATGCTGACCGTTTGGTCGCCGCACCAGTTGACCGTGGTCGCCGGTACGGCGGCCACCTCCAGCAACTTGGGAATGGTCGCGATGATGTCGTCCTCGTGAATCGGGTTGTAGCGCGCGGGCGCCCCGGGCGGAACCGGTATCGGGATGCCCGCCAGCATCATCTCCATGTGGTAGAACGGCCACCCGCCGTTGTCCCCGTAGGGAACGTTGAGCCGCGCGATGGTGGTGGGCACTCCAAGGGCCCGCGCCATGGACCGGGCGACCACCTCCCCGGCGATCTTGGAGATGGAGTAGGTGGGGAACAACGGCTTGTGGTTGTCGCCCAGCGCGGCACTCTCGGTGCGGGGCTCGTCGTCGGGCGGGTCATAGACGGCGGCGGACGAGCAATGCAGAAACGCCTTCGCGTCGCGGCAGTGCGCCATGAGCAGGCCCACCGACTCCGCATTGGCCGCGAGGTCGGTGTCCCAGTTCCCGCTCTTGGCCACCGCGAGGTTGAGGACGTACTCGAAATCGTTTGGCAGATCGCTGAACTCACCGGCCGCCAAGTTGACCGTCTGGCAGTGGACGCCCGACTTTTCCAGACCCTCCCGTGCCGCTGGATCGGTGAAGCGGGCGATGCCCCACACCTCGTTGTCGGCCGCGAGTGCCCGCGCAATCGGGGTCGCGATTTGTCCCGTCGGGCCGGTGATCAGGATCTTTGAGCCGCGCATGCGCTGATAGTAGGCGACGTTCGGAGCGGGCCGACGATTTCGGGGTTTTGGGCGGTGTGCTCGCGCGGGTCGGGCCCGCCTGAAAGTGTGGGCAGCACTCTCTCGGCGCCCTTAGACTTGATTCATCGCCCAGCGCAGCTGGTCTCGACGTATCGGCGCTCATCGCTCGCACAGGAGCACACGCACATGGAACCGCTGTCTCATGACCCGGCCGCCGGGGCCATCGGGTTGCAGGTGGTGGAGATCGCCACTCGAGGTTTGGCCTCCGGCGCGGCCGCGTCGGGGCCGGTGACCGCGCTGGTCCCCGCCGGGGCGGACGAGGTCTCGTTGCAGGCCGTGGCGGCCTTCGCCGCGGAGGGCACCGCCATGCTGGCCCTTAACACCGCGGCCCAGGAAGAGGTCGCCCGGACCGGCACGGCGTTCACCGACATCGCCCGGATGTACGCCCAGGTCGACGGGGAGACAGCGGGCACCTTGCACTCGGCCGGCGGCCGAATCGCCGGTGAGACCTTCGTCGGCCCCACCGGCGGCGGTGGACTGATGGGAGCAGCGGCGCCGCTCGCCGTCGGCGGCTCGGCCGCCCGCACGCCCCCGCTGGCCAACCCGGTCGCGGGCGGTCCGGTCGCCGGCCCGACGCCGACGGTGCCGACCGCCTCGCCGACGGTGCCGGGTGCGGCCCCCGCGATGCCCGCCGCGGTCAACGCCGCGTCGACGTTGCTGGGCGCCGGCGCGGCCCCCCTGAGCTCGTTCGGTTCGCTGGCCCAGGGCGCTTCGGCCGGTGGGGCCGCCGGGCCGGGCCTGGCCTCGTCGCTTGCCGGCAATACCGACGAAGGCGCGCGCGACCAGCCGAGCGACCAACAGCCGGGCGGACGCCTGGTCTAGGCGACGACAAGATCAGGGAGTCACAGCCCCGGCTGGTCGTCGATGATGCCGAGCCAGATCTGTGCGACATCGATGGCAACCTTCTCGCTGATGAAGGCGTGCTGCGTGCCGGTGTAGATGTCCCGGAAGGCGCGCTCCAGCCGGCTGCCCTCCCGGATGGACGTGGTGCCGGCGACCAGGTGCGCCCACTCGGCGCAGCTTCTGGCCGCGTCGGTCGCATAAACCGCCGCCACCCGCATGTCCGCGCGCAGGGCGGGGGTCAGCTCCTCCCCCGACGCAACCGCGGCCTCGGCCGTGGTGAACGCGTCGAGCACCAGCAGACGGGCGGCGCGCCAGGCCGCGCGGTGGTGCGCCAGCCCCTTCTGGAAAGTGGGTCGGCTGGCCAGCGACGCCATGTCACTCATTCGGAACTTCGTCGCCGCCAGCTCCTGGACGTCGTCGAGCATGCTTTTCGCCACACCGAGCGCCCAGGACGCGTGACCGGCGGCGGTGACCGGCATCAAGCCCATCCGGGTGGCCGGTGAGGTGCCGCGATGCGGCTGGCGCGTGAACAGCTCGAAGGTCCGGCTCGCCGGCACGAACACCTCCTGGGCGCTGTAGTCGTAGGACCCGGTCCCCTTGAGCCCCTGCACGAACCAGCCGTCGTTGAAGCTGATCTGATCCCGGGGAATCACCGCGACCCGCATCTCGGGGAAGCCCTCACTGATCCAGCGCATTTCGCCGTTGTCCATCGGCAGGAACCCCGCCGCAATGTACTGCGAGTGACCGGTGCCCGAGCCGAAGTTCCACGACCCGCTCACCAGGTAACCGCCATCGACGGCCGCCCCCTGACCGTTGGGAAAGAACTGGCCGCCCATGGTGACGCGGTTGTCGTGCGCCGCGAACACCTCGGCGAAACCCTCCTCGGGCAGGTACGCCGCCGCGGCGAACGACGAGGGCAGGTTGGCGATGCCGATCCAACCGAAAGAGCCATCCTGCCAAGCCATTTCGATCCAGGTCTCGATCATCTCGGTGAACGACGGTTCCACACCTCCGGCCGCCGCCGCGTTGAACGCGGACATCAGCCCGGTTGCCCACATCTCGTCGACGATCGCCGGGGTCAGGGTGCGCATCCGCTCGGATTCGGCGGCCTCGGCGCGCACCAGTTCGCGCATTCCCCGCGCCAGTGACACAACCCGGTCATCGGTGTCGGCTATCGACGTCATTCACCTGTCCCATCGTTGCGACGGCATCAGCGGAAACTGATATCGGTGACCGTATCAACCGCTCAACGTCCACGAACGGAAATGGCGCGCGGCGGAATTCGCGGCTGTCGGCGGTGCGGCGAAACGTCGCCCTACCGTAGAGGTCGTGCGGTGGATTGTGGACGGCATGAATGTGATCGGGAGCCGCCCGGACGGTTGGTGGAAGGACCGCGGCGGCGCCATGGTCGCGCTGGCGGACCGGCTCGACCGATGGGCCGCCGCCCAAGGAGACGACGTGACCGTCGTGTTCGAACGGCCGCCGTCGAGACCCATACCCGCGTCGGTGATCGAGATCGCCTACGCCCCCAGGGCGGCCGCGAACTCGGCTGACGACGAGATCGTCCGCCGGGTCCGAGCCGACCCCCGACCGCACGACATTCGTGTGGTGACGTCCGACAAAGGGCTCAGCGACCGCGTGCTGAGCCTGGGCGCCACGGTCCACCCCGCGGCAAGCTTCCGTGAGCTCATCGACCCGGGGGCCGAACGTTAGCCGCCTTCGGGTCTAGCCTGCCGCGGCCAGCGCCGCGTCGTAGTTCGGCTCCTGGGCGATCTCCGGGACCAGCTCGGTGTAGGCGACCTTGCCGTCGGCGCCGACCACCACGATGGCCCGGGCGAGCAGACCCGCCATCGGTCCGTCGCTGATGGTGACGCCGTAGTCCTCGCCGAAGCTGCTGCGGAACGCCGAAGCCGTCTTGACGTTGTCGATGCCCTCGGCGCCACAGAAGCGGGCGAACGCGAACGGCAGGTCCTTCGACACGCACACCACCGTGGCGCCGCTGGCGGCGGCCCGCTCGTTGAAGGTCCGGACGCTGGTCGCGCACACCGGCGTGTCCACCGACGGGAAGATGTTGAGCACCACGGCTTTACCGCCGAGCTGGTCGCTACTGACCGCCCCCAGGTCGCCGCCCGTCAGGCTGAAGGCCGGTGCCGGGGATCCGACGGCAGGCAGCTCGCCGACGGTGTTGATCGGGTTTCCACGCAACGTTATCTGTGCCATGCCGACAGTCTGCCAAGCCCGTCGCGACGGCCCTGGGTCAGGGTCAGGTCCCATGTCCTAATTAGTGGGATACGCGGCGTAGACGCCATGCCGGGGTGTGCCCAACACTTAACCCATGGCTCGCAAAGTGGTCATCGTCGGCTATCCCGGCGTGCAGGCGCTCGACGTGGTGGGGCCGCACGACGTCTTCACCGGCGCGGCACTGCTCACCGAGGGCGGGTACGACGTCGTGGTGGCCTCGGTCGACGGGCAGGCCGTCACCACCCCGACCGGACTCGCGTTCGTCGCGGCGCCGCTGCCGGAACCCGGCGAGCGCATCGACACGCTGGTGCTGCCCGGCGGCGGTGGTGTCGACGCGGCCCGGTCGAACGTCGAGCTGATCGACTGGATCAAGGCCGTTGCCGCAACCGCCCGTCGCGTGGTCACGGTCTGCACGGGCGCGTTCCTGGCGGCCGAGGCCGGGCTGCTGGACGGGCAGCGGGTTACCACTCACTGGGCCTTCGCCGGGCGGTTGGCCCGCGAATTCCCCGCGATCGACGTTGACGCGGACCCGATTTTCCTCCGTAGTTCAAAGACCGTGTGGACGGCGGCCGGTGTCACGGCCGGGATCGATCTGGCGCTTTCGCTGGTCGAGGACGACCACGGCACCGAAGTCGCGCAGACCGTCGCCCGCTGGCTGGTGCTCTACCTGCGCCGCCCCGGCGGGCAGACGCAGTTCGCGGCGCCGGTGTGGATGCCGCGAGCCAAACGCCAATCGATCCGCGCCGTGCAGGAGGCGATCGAGGCGCAGCCGGGCGGCGAGCACGGCATCGACCAGCTGGCCCGTCGGGCGGCGATGAGCCCGCGTCACTTCACCCGGGTGTTCACCGCCGAGGTCGGCGAGGCGCCCGGCCAGTACGTCGAGCGGATCCGCACGGAAGCCGCGCGCCGGCAGTTGGAGGAGACCGACGACACCGTCGTCACGATCGCCGCCCGATGCGGTTTCGGCACCGCGGAAACCATGCGACGCAACTTCCTTCGCCGGGTCGGTATCCCGCCCGATCAATACCGCAAGGCCTTCGCCTGAAAGTGACGCCTGAATCCGAGAGGACGACACCCATGACCCAGATCGCGATCGTGATCTATCCCGGCTTCACCGCGCTGGACATGATCGGCCCGTACGAATTGCTGCGCAACCTGCCCGACGCTGAAGTGCGGTTCGTCTGGCACCAGCCGGGGCCGATAACCGCGGACTCCGGCGTGCTGGTGCTCGGCGCCACCCACTCGCTGGCCGAAACGTCTTCGCCCGACGTGATTCTCGTTCCGGGTGGCCCGTCCACACCGATGTATGCCCGCGACGAGGCGCTGCTGGATTGGCTGCGCCGGGCGCATCGGAGCGCCCGATGGACGACGTCGGTGTGCACCGGGTCGGTGATCCTGGCGGCGGCCGGCCTGCTCGAGGGCAGGCGCGCCACGTCGCACTGGCTGGCTCTCCCGGCGTTGAAGGCGTTCGGCGCTGTCCCGGTGGGCGACGAGCGAATCGTGCACCAGGACAACGTCGTGACGTGCGCGGGGGTGTCGGCGGGACTTGATATGGCGCTGTGGCTTGCCGGTGAAATCGGTGGCGAAGGCCGCGCCAAGGCGATCCAGTTGGCCATCGAATACGACCCCCACCCGCCGTTCGACTCCGGCCATCTGTCGAAGGCATCGCCGACGACGAAGGCCGCCGCGACCGCGTTGCTGTCCAGGGACAGCGTGAAGCCGGCCAACCTGAAGGCCGCCACCATGCTGGCCTGGGAGCAGGCGTTGGTGGCCGTCCGGTCGCGGCGGTGACGCGCGGACCGCTAGGCCTGGGGCTGCAGGATCTCGGTTGACTCGAGCCGGCCGCCGGCCTGCAGCCAGGCGGCCACCACGCCGGGCGCATCCCGGTTCGGGTTGTAGATGTCCTCTTCGCTGGAGAACAAACCGTCGCCGGCGTAGACCAGCCGGGTCCAGTTCGGGAACCAGAAGGGCTCGCCGTCGGGATCGGTCGGGTGGTCGAGCAGATTCTTGATCATCACGACGACGGCGTCGTTGTCCTCGTCATAGGCAGTCCAGTCGGATGGAAATCGCATGTGCGGGAACGGCGCCATGACGGCGACGATCCAGTCCCGCACGGCCTCACGGCCGTGAAACACCCCGTAGTGATGTTCTGTGTAGACGACATCCTCGCTGAAGAGATCGGCGAAAGGTCGCCAGTCGCCCGAGGCGCTGCACCCCTCCACCACCCGCGTGTAGTTCTCGACGGCTTGCTCGATTTCGGCCCTGGTGAATTTGCCCATGGCGGACACACTAGAACGTGTTCCCGTTACAGGGAGCTCGTCTGAACAAGGGATATCGCATGAACGTCTTGAAGTTGTTCGATCTGCGCGGCAAGCGGGCCCTGATAACGGGCGCATCCAGCGGCATCGGCAAGAAGGTGGCGCAGGCGTATCTGCAAGCGGGGGCTGACGTGGCCGTCGCGGCGCGCCGCCCGGAGGCGTTGGAACAGGTCGCCCGCGAGATCGCCGCGGACGGCGAGGGCAGGGTGGTGCCCATCCCCTGCGACGTGACCCAGCCCGATCAGGTGACCGCGATGCTGGACCGGGTGATCGCGGAGCTGGGCGGGATCGACATCGCCGTCTGCAACGCCGGCATCATCACCGCGACTCCGATGCTGGACATGTCCCCGGAAGAGTTCGAACGCGTCCAAAGCACCAATGTCACAGGCGTTTTCCTCACCGCCCAGGCGGCGGCCAGGGCGATGGTCGGGCAGGGTCTCGGCGGCAGCATCATCACCACGGCCTCGATGTCCGGCCACATCATCAACATCCCCCAGCAGGTGGGTCACTACTGCACGTCGAAAGCGGCGGTGATCCACCTGACCAAGGCCATGGCCGTCGAGTTCGCGCCGTACAACATCCGGGTCAACAGCGTCAGCCCGGGCTACATCCTCACCGAACTCGTGGAACCGCTGACGGAATACCACCGCCAGTGGGAGCCGAAGATACCGCTCGGGCGGATCGGCCGCCCCGAAGAACTCACGGGCCTGTACCTCTATCTGGC
Organism: Mycobacterium sp. E342; assembly: GCF_001667665.1. Lineage (NCBI taxonomy): Bacteria > Bacillati > Actinomycetota > Actinomycetes > Mycobacteriales > Mycobacteriaceae > Mycobacterium > Mycobacterium sp. E342. The sequence goes on along the minus strand of NZ_LZJM01000070.1, from coordinate 76,656 downwards.
CAGCGAGGCTTCCAGCTACATGACCGGCTCCGACATCGTGATCGACGGCGGATACACGTGCCCGTAGGTCAGGCGACTCGGATGCGCCGGCCGAAGCGGGTTCGCACAGGTCACCCCTCCAACTCCCCGGAGATCCCGCGTTCGATGCCGGCTTGTGTAGTGGCCGGCAAGACGATGAGGCCGTCGAGTTCCCGGCGCGCCAAGTCGTACGCGCGCCCGCGTTCCTGCGGTGTCGCCGCGGGATCCGACGCCACCCGTAGCAGGTTCTGAGCCCGCGCGATCCGCTGCTGGTCGGCTCCGGAGAAGTCACTGCGACGCCTGCGCATCGCTTCCGTCTCGGCGGCGGTGAAGGCCGTCACGTAATCCTCGACGGCCTGCCGGTATTGCGCGGTGGCGTCGCGGTCCTCGAGCAGATCTTCGGCTTTGACGGGGCGCAGGAAGTCGGCCCGCAGCTTGGCTTTGTGGAAGGCGACCGTGAGCGGATCGCGCATGTCCGTCATGAGCGGGAAGTCGAGGAGCTTGGCGACGTCGAGCTCGTACCCGAGCCATCGCGCGTCGGTGCGGCTGTGCTCGTCGAGGACGCGACGCAGCGACCGCCACCGTGCGACGTGATCGTCGCCGGCCCGCGGTGTCCCGGCCCGCGGTGTTTCGGCGTGGTCCGCACGCGGCGGTGGCTCCGCCTGTCGGCGGTTGGCCCCGAACGCGCGCACCGCCGCGACGGTCGCACCCGCCAGGGGCAGGATAACGATCAACAGCTCCGCCAACCGGATGAGCACACCCACACGGCCAGGATGCCACCCCGGAGCCATCCGGCACGGGCTCGCGAGCCCCTCCGTTGGTGGTACGCGGTCATCTCGGCACCGCACCGATGCCGGCGTGGCAGGCTGGCCGGTGTGAGCATGGCCGACGCGGCACGCATAGCCTTCCAAGTCAGCCTCTTCGTGGTGATCCTCGGTTACGGGTTGACCGCGCGGTTCGCCGACGTCGCCTACGTGTTGCGCCTGCCGGATCTGTTGGCCCGCTCATTGCTGGCCGTGCTGGTTGCCGCGCCGGTCATTGCCGGCGTGCTGGTGGGGGTGCTGGACCTGCGCCCCCAGGTCGCCATCGCGCTTGTCACCCTGGCGATTTCACCGTTGCCGCCGCTGCTGCCGCGGCGGGGCGAGAAGGCGGGCGGGCGCGCTCAATACGGGCTCGGTCTCGTCTTGGTGCTCGCCGTTCTCGCGGTTCCGGTGATCTCGGTGGCCGCGCCGCTGATCGGGCGGGTGTTCGGCCGCCAGTATGTCGCAAGCCCCTGGGCGATCGCGGAACTGATGCTGATGTCGGTGGTGGCGCCGCTCGTCGCGGGAATGGCGATCCGGACGCGCTGGCCGGCGGTCGCGGCGCGCATCGAGGGACCGATCGACCACGTGCAGCGGTGGGCGCTGCCGGTGGCCATGGTCATTCTCGTGATCGCCGCCGCGCCGAGCATGTGGAAGCTCCTGGGCGAATCGACTCTGGTGGCGATGGTGTTGTTCGCGGGCGGCACGGTCGTCGTCGGGCACGTGCTCGGCGGCCCCGAACGGGAGTCAGCGGCGGTGCTGGCATTCGCCAGCAGCTGCCGGCACCCCGCGACGGCGTTGACGATCGCATCGGCGAACTTTCCCAACGCCGACGAACACGGGGCCGTCGCGCTCTACGGGCTGATCACCGCCGCGGTGGGTGCGGTCTACGCGTTTTGGCTGCGACGGCGCGCGGTCACGCCCCCCACCTGACGGGCGGGGCCGCTACAGAATCCCGAAGCCGCGCAGGGCTTTGATCGCGAACCAGGTACCGAATACCACGCTCACGACGACCACGATTGGCCGGTCGTGCTCACGCAGCCAGCGCAAGACCTGGTCGAGCAGAGTGCGTGATCGGTCCGGGAAAACCGCCGCGACAGCGACGATGAGGAGATTCACGCTTGCGGCGAGCGCCACGAAGAGAACGTAGGAACCGACGTTGGCGGGCCGGTCCAAATTCGCGTTGCCGATCACGCTGATGGCGGCGAGCGTGAAGACCCAGGCTTTCACCGACACTGCGATGACCCCCGCGCCGATGAAAAACGCCACGGGGGGCGTGGCCGACGTCAGCATGGTCATCCACTTCGGCGGCGGCGCGTCGGGATCTTCGTCCGTCAACAGCTTCCGCGCCGCGGCAATCAGCAGCAACAGGCCCACCACCAACAGCACGGTGGCAGTGATCCAGTGGTGGGGACGATCCGGGTTGGCGCTCCGCGCTCCCCAGTGCAGGATCGTGCCGAAGATGAGGCCTTGAAGTAGGCGAGTGCTGATGTGCCCCGCGACCCAAGCCGCGGCCGCCCGCACGCGCGACGGGGTGCCCAGCAGCATGATCGTGATGACGACTTCGATCGGTTCCAGCGCGCAACCGAGGAGCAGCGGGACAAGGCCGCCCCACATTGCGCGCACTATTGCGCTCCGAGCGCGGCGCGCATCTCCGCCTCGGCGATCGCCGCGGCCAGATCGGTGGGATGCGGGTGCACGGTGGCGTCGATGCGGTCGATTCGGCCGGTGAACCGGAAATCGTGCCCGTAGGGCACGACCGGAGAGCCGGTGTCGGTGCCCACGTCCAATGTCTCGCCGCTCATCGAGAAGCGGAACGGGACCGTGCGTTCGACGCGGCCGCCGGCCGCGGTGATGTCGTTGACACTCAGCGACACCGAGGCGCCTTTGCCCAGGCCGCCGCCGTCGTACTCGAACGAAAGCCCCAGTACGACAGGGCCTTCCGGCAGCGGCTCGGCCGCCGCGATGGTGGTGAGCTCATGACCCAGGTAGTTGTAGGCGAAGCGGGGAATGCCGTGCTGCAAGTACAGGCTCCACCCGGCCATCGCGCCCCCGATGCAGATGACCACGCCCTGAGCGCCCCCCACCGGAATGGTCAGCTGCGCCCGCAACTCGAATGAGGTGCTGGCGTAGCTCAATGTCACGGGTTCGGGGATGCGCACCTGCCCGGCGTAGTAGGTGACCGAGGTCCGCTCGGCCAGCAGGCTCGGCCGGTTTGCGGGGAAGGCGCGGGCCAGCGTCGCGTCGCTGAGCGGATAGACGTCGTATTTCCGCGCCTCGGCATCGAAAACGGCCTGCAGCTCCGCGAGCTTGTCGGGCCGTTGCGCGGCCAGGTCGATGCCCTGGCTGAAATCGTCGGTGAGGTGGTAGAGCTCCCAGCGTTCGGTGTCGCCGAACGGGGTGGCGCGCTGGGCGCGAACCCAGGGCAGTCGACCATGGAAACACGAGGCGATCCAACCATCGTGGTACACAGCGCGATTGCCGAAGATCTCGAAATACTGCGTGGTCCGCCGGCCTGCTGCGGCGGGGTCGTCGAACGAGTACCGCATGCTGACACCCTCGATCGGCTTCTGTTCGACGCCGTTGACACACGCGGGCATCTCGATGCCGGCGGCTTCCAGGATCGTCGGCACGACGTCGATGACGTGGTGGAACTGGCTGCGCTGCTCCCCCGCCGCCGCGATGCCCCGCGGCCATGAGATCGCCAGTCCATTGCGGGTTCCCCCGAAGTGCGAAGCCACTTGCTTCATCCACTGAAACGGTGCGTCGAGCGCCCAGGCCCAGCCCACGTTGTAGTGGTTTTCGCAGCGGGGCGTGCCGAAGTCGGCTATGTGGGCCAGCAGCCACTCGGGGTCCTCGGGCATGCCGTTCTGGAAGGCCGGTGAGCTCCACGCGCCGTGCAGCGTCCCTTCCGCGGACGCGCCGTTGTCGCCGCACAGGTAGATGAACAACGTGTTCTCCCAATGACCTAACGCGTCGACGGCGTCGATCACCCGTGCGACCTGGGCGTCGGTGTGGGCCAGAAATCCGGCGTAGACCTCCATCAACCGCCGGGCCACCGGCTTGTAGCGGTCGTCGTAGTCCGCCCACGCGGGTATCTGCTCGGGTCGCGGCGTCAACCCGGCGCCGGCGGGAATGATCCCCATTTCCAGCTGGCGGGCGTAGGTGCGTTCCCGAAGGGCATCCCAGCCGTCATCGAATCGGCCCGCGAAGCGGTCCGACCAGTCCGGCCACACCTGGTGGGGGCTATGGGTGGCGCCGGGCGCGAAGTACAGGAAGAACGGCTTGTCCGGCGCGGACGTTTTCTGCAGCCGGATCCAGTCGATCGCCTTGTCGGTGAGGTCTTCGGTCAGGTGGTAGTCATCGCGTCCCAGGTACGGCTCAACGGGCGTGGTCTGGTCGTAGAGCGCGGGTTCGTACTGCGAAGTGTCCCCGCCCAGAAATCCGTAGAAACGTTCGAACCCGAGCCCGGTCGGCCAGCGGTCGAACGGGCCGGCGGGCCCGATCTCCCAGATCGGGGTGAAGTGCGCCTTACCGAACAGCGCCGTGCTGTAGCCGTTCATTCGCAGCACCTGGGCGACGGTGGCGGTGCTCTGCGGTATGACGCTGTCGTAACCCGGGAATCCGTAGGCGATCTCGCAGATGGTGCCCATATGCGCGCTGTGGTGATTGCGACCGGTCAGCAGCGCGGCGCGCGTCGGTGAGCACAGCGCGGTGGTGTGAAACTGGTTGTAGCGCAATCCGGCACCGGCGACGCGGTCCAGCGCGGGGGTCGGCACCGGCCCACCGAAGGTCGACGCGGCGCCGAACCCGACGTCGTCGAGCAACACCACGACGACGTTGGGCGCGCCCGCGGGCGGGCAGACGATCGACGGTCTTACCGGCGTGGAGTCGGCCGCCGACGGGTTGATGACCCCGTCGAACCGCGCGTTCCCGCGGGGCTGGTCGACCATCGCGCCTCCTGGTGCTGGTGCAGCGGATCTCCCGGCTGTCCCCCAGGCAACTCGGCACCCTCACCGTAACGGACGGGAAGATCCATCGGCGTCATGTCTGCGGTCGCACGCCGAGCACATCGCGAAACAGCGCCTGCCGCAGTGCGAGTTCGCGCGGGTCGCTCCACAGGTGAAAACCCAGCCGATTCATCACGTAGGCGAACCCGACGCCGGTGTCCGGGTCGGCGCAGCCGAACGAGCCGCCGAAGCCGGGAGTGCCGAAGGCCTTGTCCGAGGAGCCGAAGGCGAAGTGCGGCACCGGTTTACAGAACCCGAGCGAATACGCCACGTCCACGTTCATGACCTTGTCGCGAGCGCCGCGGCTCGGGGCGAGCGCCGGTGCCCTCAGCGCCTCGAGGATGTCCCCGCCGAGGCCGAGTTCGGCTCCCCAGGTGGCCGCGCTGCCGTACAGCCGCGCGACCGCCTGGGCGGTGCCGATGCCGTTGGCCGACGGGATCTCGACCCTGCGCACCTCGTCGCGGTTGTAGTCGCCGTTGAACGCATTGACTCCGCGCGGGACCCCGATGGTGCGCGCGGTCAGGCCGACCGGATTGAGCGAGGCGCCGACGAATCCGGGCGGCATCACGTTCAGGTGCAGGAGCGTCTCCGCGCGCGCCCAGTTGTGGACGTGCGCCACCCGCCCGCGATCGACCGAATCGGGCAGCCCGATGTGCAGGTCCAGTCCCAGGGGCCGGACGACTTCGTCGGCCATGAAGCGGCCCAGCGTGCGGCCGGCCGGGTCGGTCCGGCGGATCAGCTCGGATTCGTACCAGCCGAGCGTGATCGCGTGGTATCCGTGCCGGGTTCCCGGGCGCCACGCCGGCGCCTGCGCCGCGAGGATCGGTGAGAGCCTGGCGGGGTCCGCGACGTCGGCCAGCGTGGGCTTCGGTTTGAGCGCGCACAGCCCGGCCTGATGCCCGAGGAGTTGCCGGACCGTCACCTCGCCCTTGCCCGCCTGCGCGAATTCCGGCCAGTAATCGGCCACCCGGGCGTCATATGAGATGAGCCCGCGGGACACCGCCACGGCCACGACCAGGGCGGCGACCCCTTTGGTCGTGGAGAACATGTTGACCATCGTGTCGGGCTGCCAGGGCTCCTTGGCCAACCCATTCCGATAGCCGCCCCACAAGTCGACGACCTTGACCCCGTCCCGGTAGACCGCGACGGCGGCGCCCACTTCCGCGCCGTCGCGGAAACTGGCGCGGAAGGCGTCGGCGACCTTTCCGTAGCCGGTGTCGACGTTGCCGCAAATCCGATCCGCCGGCACCGCAATCTTGAGCACCATCGTTCGCCTCCGGAAGGGAGACTAAGTCAACCGCGCCGCGAGGACCCCGCTTTTGGGCCGTCGTGCCGCGGCGGCGTCAGTGGCTGCCCAGGCTGCCGCTCAGGTACTGGGAGCGGCAGGCCCGGCGCGCCAGCTTGCCGCTGGTGGTGCGCGGAATGGCGCCGGCCGGCAGGAAACGCACGTCGGCCACGGGCAGCCCGTGGCGGCGCGAGACCGCGGCGCGGACCGCCGCGATGGCCGGCTGCGGGTCGGCGCGGCTGGTGCCCGCCGCCCGCTCGGCGACGATCACCAGCTGTTGATCGGTGCCCTCGGCCGGCACCGCGAAGGCGGTCACGTACCCGCGGCGGACGATCGGGGACGCTTCGGCGACCGTCGCCTCGATGTCTTGCGGGTAGTGGTTGCGGCCGTCGACGGTGACCATGTCGGCGATCCGGCCCGTGACGTACAACTCGCCGTCGAGGTGGGTGCCCAGGTCGCCGGTCCGCAGCCACGAGCGTTCGACGCTTGCCCCCTCGGCGTGGCTGCCCTCGGCGAGGCGCGATTGCAGCCGGGCGCCGAACGCCCGCCGGGTGTCGTCGGGCAGCCCCCAGTAGCCCCGGCCGACGTTGTTGCCCTGGATCCAGATCTCGCCGATATGGCCGTCGGGCAGCTCGGTCCCCGTGTCCGGGTCGACGATGACGGCCCACTCGCTGCGGCCCACCTGACCGCAGGAGACCTGCGCGACCGCTTTCGGGGCGTCCGCCGCCACCCGCACCGCTCGACCGGCGCCCAGCTCGTCACGGTCGAAACAGGCGGCGGTCGCCTGGGCGGCGGGGGCGATGGTCGCGACGAACAGGGTGGCCTCGGCTATGCCGTATGACGGCTTGAACGCCGTGGGCTTCAATCCGTATGGGGCGAACGCCTTGTTGAAGGTGGTGATCGCCTCGATGCTGACCGGTTCGGACCCGATGATCAGCACCACGTTGCTCAGGTCGACGTCCTCGCCCGGGGCGGGCAGACCCCGCTGGGCCGCCCACTCGTAGGCGAAGTTCGGCGCCGCGGTGACGGCGCGGCCCGCCTGGGCGGACAAGGCCTTGATCCAGCGCTGCGGCCTGCGGACGAACGCGGCGGGCGACATCAGCGTCGAGTGTCCCCCGTACACGGCCGGGAAGCCGATCATCGACAGGCCCATGTCGTGGTAGAGCGGCAACCAGCTCACCCCGTGGGTGTTGCGGTCGAGTAGGTCGATCGAAAGGATCATCTGCACCAGGTTGGTGCCGACGGCTCGGTGCGTGACCTCCACGCCCACCGGGGGCCGGGTCGAACCCGACGTGTACTGCAGGTGGGAGACGTCGTCATGACGTAACTCGGTGGGGGCGAAGGATTCCCGCTCCGAGTCGGGGATCTCGTCGACGACGATGACTCGCGGCCGCTGCCGTTGCGGAAGGGTGCTCAGAAAATCCTCGACCGCGCCCCGCGCCGCCGCCGTCGTCAACACGACCGTCGGCTCCGAGTCGCGCAGGGCGGTATCGAGACGTTCCGCATGCCCGGGCAACTCCGGCGCGAACAGCGGCACGGCGATGGTTCCGGCCTTGATCGCCGCGTAGAAACCCATCACATAGTCGAGGCTCTGCGGCGCCAGCACCGCGACCCGCTCGCCACGGCTGGCGGCCTGTTGCACGCGCGCGCCGATGGCTTCCAACCGGACCCCGAACTGCTTCCACGTCACCTCTTCGACCAGCCCGTCGGCCGAACGGCTGTAGTCCAGGAATCGGTACGCGACGGCGTCACCGACGTTCGCGATGTTGCGATCGATCAGCGAGATCAGCGTGACGTCCGGCGGCGGCATGACGTTGCCGTCGGCGTCCAGGCAGTCCTCGATCTCGAGCAAGCCGGGGACGCCCTCGGCGTGCCGACGCAAACCGGATTCCATGCAATTACTGTAGGCAGGGCCGCGCCGCATCCGGCGCGCCGCGACGGTGATCATCCGCACGCCGCCCGCGAAGCACGTTCGCGGGGAACCTCATTCGGGCCAGATCCGACGGTCGCGCTTTCGGGCCAGGGCGCGCGCAGGGCGGCCGGCGAACCCCACCCGGGAGACGCACGGTGTGGGCGGTAGCCTACGCGCGAGCGGCACGCAGCGTGGTCGCTGAATTCAGGCGGGGGTGGGTCATGTCAGGCAGAACGTTTTCATTCGAGGTCAACCGCACCAGCACCGCGCCTGCCGCGACGCTGTTCCGGCTCGTGACCGACGGCGCCAACTGGTCGAAGTGGGCCAAGCCCATCGTCGTGCAGTCGAGCTGGGCCCGGCAGGGCGATCCCGCGCCCGGCGGGATCGGGGCCATCCGCAAGGTGGGACTGTGGCCGGTGCTGGTCCAGGAGCAGACCGTCGAGTACGAGCAGGATCGGCGGCATGCCTACAAGCTCGTCGGGCCCCCGACCCCGGCCAAGGACTACTCGGGCGAGGTGGTGTTCACGCCGAATCCGGCGGGCGGAACCGACATCCGCTGGACCGGTTCGTTCACCGAGGGTGTGCGCGGGACGGGTCCGGTGATGCGTGCCGCCATGGGCGGCGCGGTCCGGTACTTTGCCGGCAGACTGGTGAAAGCGGCCGAGCGCGAATCGGACGGCCGACGCTAGTTCGCTTCCCTAGGCGCAGCAGCTGAGCCGCTACGTCGCGTCGACCTCGTCCTGGTATTTCTTCGTCATGTGCGCGACGGCGTCCAGCTGCGATTGCGCCAGGCTCTCGCGGGCCTGTCCGGCCCGCGCGGCGGCATCCAGCGTCGGTTGCGCCTGGCCCTGGAAATGCGGCATGACCTCGGCGGCAAACAATTCGGCGGATCGCCGCGTGGCGGCCGGGTTGGCCCACTCGTGGCCCATCTGCAGCATGCAGCCGAACCCGCCGGATTGATCCCACAGGCGCTGCACCTGCTCGCGCGCCCGCTCGGGCGTACCGATCACGCCCGCCCCGTTGTCGTTGATGACGTCGATCATCTCGTCGAGCTGCTCGCCCGGCATCGTCATCTGCGGGAAGGCGGCCACTTTCTGGAAATAGCGGAACCATGGCTCGATGCCGAACTTGACCTCTTCCCGGGCCTGCTTCTCGGTCTCGGCGAGGTGGAACAGGCCGACCAGGCTCCAATTCTTGCGGTCGACCTGGGTGCCGAAGGCCGCCGCGCGCTCCTCGACGATGCCCCAGTGATAGGAGAGCGCGTTGAAACCCTCGACCGTCAGCGTCGCCCCGATGGACAGCAGGCCGATGCCGTGCTTGCCCGCCAGCCGCGCACCGGTTGGCGATGCGACCGCGGCGACCGACAGCGGGATCCCGCCGTCCGAGTACGGGGCGAGTTGCAGCTTGGCGTCGAACAACTGGTGCGTGGCCGTCTTGGCGCTCACCGTCTCCCCCGCCAGCAGCCGGACGACGATGTCGAGGTTCGTTTCGAGCAGCTCGCGGGTGTCCGTGGGGGTGAGCCCGATCATCGACGAGTCGCTGGGCAGTGAACCCGGACCCACGCCGCCGATGATCCGGCCATGGGTGAGGTGATCCAGCAGCATCAGCCGGTCGGCGACCCAGAGCGGGTTGTGGTACGAGAGCGAAATGACCCCGGTGCCAAAGCGAATCCGCTTGGCGCGTTCGGCCGCGGCCGCGATGAAGATCTCCGGCGAGCTGATGATCTCGCTGCCGGCCGAGTGGTGTTCGCCCATCCACACTTCGTCGAAGCCGAGGGCGTCGAGGTGCTCGATGAACTCGAGGTCGCGCTGCAAGGCCAGCGTCGGGTTGGTGCCCGCTCGATGGAACGGGGCGATGAAATATCCAAACCTGAGCTTCGCCATTGAAGTCCCCTTGCATCCGAGTTGGGCAGAACCATAACCCGAATGCGGTGCCCGGCCTAGGGCGTTGGCGTCGCCACGTTCGGCGAAGTCGAGTTTTCAGCCGGCGGGGCCGGGTGATCCCAGCCCCGCCGACTAGGGGAGCAAGTCTGTGTCTCGGTGCGTCAACTCAGCAGACGGGCGTCAGTAGCCGCCGCAGACGTTGCCGACGCACCCGCCGCCGCCACCCGGGCCGCCGCCGCCACCCCCGACACCGGGGATGCTGCCGCCGCCACCGCCGGGCCCGCCGCCACCGGTCGGGCCGCCAGGGACTCCGCCGCCTCCGCCGCCGGGCCCGCCGCCACCGGTCGGGCCGCCGGGGACTCCGCCGCCGCCACCCGGTGTCGACGGGGCGACGCTCGACGAGGGCGTCGTCGTCGGCGTGGTCGTGCTGCTGGGCCCCTTGTTGCCGCCGCCGCCACACCCAACCGCCAGCACGAGCATGGCCGCACCGCCGAAGAGCGCGACCGAGTTTCTTGCTGCAGATCTCATCGCAGTCCCCAATCCCCACCCGCACCGCGTGCAAGTGGTCCACTTCTCCTTACCCCGGCGTGCGTGGGGGCAAACGGGATTCGACGCCGTGACTTCCCCCGAAAAACGCCGGTGGCCCATCACGCGGATGGGCCACCGGAATCATGGCGCGCCTAGCAGTCGAGGCCGGACACGCAGCTGGCCAGGGTGGCCACGTGGATGCCGCCGGTCGTCACCGTCGCCGCCGTGCTGGACGGCGTGTGCGCCGCCGGCGCCGAAGCGCCGCCCGCCGGGCCAACGCCGACCCCGCCGAATCCGACCGCCAGGGCAACCGCGGACGTCCCGCCGAACACTGCAACCGCCGTCTTGATCTGCGCCTTCATCAACCGCTCCTTCCCGCTGCAGCGCGTCGTGTGTGGCGCGCATCCATGAGAGCAATCATACATATATGCAACTATTGCTACACGATACATTGCGCGTGGTACGTCGAGCGGATACCGCAGGAAGGCACGCCCGTCGCCAGCCCCTGAACTAAGGGCCGGGGCGGTGCTGGACGCGGGTGATGACGCGAGCGGAAAGCCCTTGGGGCTGAAGGAGTTGGGGCCGATGGCCCATCTCGGGCTAATGGGCCATCGGCGAGCCAAATCGTATCCGCTGACAACTGTTGTCATGCGGGAATTTACAAACGTGGCAATAAGAAATTTTCTTATTCGTAAATTGGATACCCACCCCGAGGGCGTGCGGGGCCCGAAACCCGGATGGTGTTGCCGTCCAACGCCTTCGCCAGCGCGGAGGACGCCGTCCGCCGGCTAATCCTCCTTGGTGATGAGCTTTCGCAGGGCGACGCGGTCAGGCTTCAGCAACTCCTCGATGCGCGGCCGATTCACCTCCGCGACGATGATCTCGCCGACCTCCTGGTTCACCTCGCTGAAGATGCCGTGGGACTTCATCTTCGAGGTCTGGTACAGGTTGTCCTCCGTCGGCGTCACGTAGTACACCGCGTCGGCCTTGAAGCGGTGCACGAGCCACAGGTGGATCAGTGTCATCAGCCGCTTCTGGCGCAACTTCTCGGCGAAGGTGTTCTGATCGCGGACGGTCAGGATGCTGCGGCCGTGGCGGTCCTTGATGGGGTCGAAGACGACGTTGGCGAGCTGCTCGTCCCCATTGCCATAAATGCCCAGAACCAACACATCCGAGCCGGCACGCCGGGGCCGCAACTGCACCCGCAGCTTCTCGCCCAGGTGGTAGTGCTCGCTCCACAGCGTCAGCCATTCCTCGAGCAGCTTCTTGGGCACCTCCGTCTGCACCAGATGCTGATGCTGGGTCGAGCCCTTGCCCATCGCTTTGGTGGTCGCCGTGCGCCCGGAGGACGCCTGTAGCGCCGCATCGCTGCGCGGGCCGCCGACCAGCGTCTGCGGCGTGCGGTATGGCGACTCGACCAGGCGCATCTTGCGCTGCAGGCGGGCCAGCGCCAGCATGCCGTCCTGCTTGAGGGAGGTGGCGAACTCCTCGGCCGCCACGCCGTCGATCTGATGCCCGCCGTAGGTGATGAAGTTGAAGACGAAACCCATCTTGCCGAGCTCCTCGGGGAAGCGCTTCATCTCCTCGTCGGTCATCCCGGTGGTGTCCCAGTTGAACGACGGCGAAAGGTTGTAGGCCAGCATCTGGTCAGGGAACTTGGCGTGGATCGCCTCGGCGAACTGCCGGGCGTCGGCCAGGTCGGCGGTCTTGGTCTCCATCCACAGGATGTCGGCGAACGGAGCGGCCGCGAGCGATTTGGCGATCGCATACGGGATTCCGCCGCGAATCTGGTAGTAGCCTTCCGGCGTCTTCGCCAGCTCGCAGTCCCACGGCGGGTCCGCGCCAAGCTCCTTCGCCTTCTCCCGGGCCGCGTACAGCGACGCGGACTCGGAGAATTGGCGCCACTGCTCGGGGGTCATGCCGACGGGCTCGTCCTCGCTCTCGCCGAATGCGAGCACCTCGGCGACGGCCTCGCCGTAGGTCATCAGTCCGGCGTCGTCCTCCCAGGCGGCCACGAACCGCGACTCGACCTGGTCGAAAAGGTCGTCGATCGAGTCGTGTCCGTCCTCCCGCCCGGCGTTCACCGCCTCGGAGATCAGGCCCTGGATGCCCTGGCGCTCGAGCCAGGCGGCGGCCGCGGCGTACTCGGAATCGGCCAGCGCGTAGAGGAGGTGGCCGTTGAGCTCCTTGACGCCCAGCTCGTAGAAGCGCCGGACCATCGCCAGGAAACATGCCTTGTACGAAGGGATGTTGAGGTTAGTGGCGCCGAGCAGGAACGGCTGGTCGCGCTCGTCGGCGCGGCTGTCGATCAGGTTGGCCGCCTCCGCATCGGTGCGCGCGACGATGATCCCCGGCACGCGCATGATGTCCAGCTGGAAGCGAGCCGCGTTGAGCCGCTTGATCTGTTCGTCGGATGGCACCAGCACCTTGCCGCCCTGGTGGCCACACTTCTTGGTGCCCGGCCGCTGGTCTTCGATGTGGTAGCCGGCCACACCGACCTCGACGAAACGGCGGATCAGGTTGCGCACGTGCGGATCACCGCCGTGGCCGGTATCCGCGTCGGCGATGATGAACGGGCGATAGTCGTACGCGGGTGTGGTGGCGCGCTGCCGCTCGCTCATGTTCAGGCGCAGGTACTGCTGATTGCGGTCGGCGGTGAGCAGGGCGCGCACCAGCACCGCGGCGTCGTCGGGCACCTGGCTGAGGGGGTAGCTGGCGAGGTCGGGGCCGGGGTCTTCAGTGGTGGAGCCCTTGGCCGAGGTCGCCCAGCCGCCGAGGTAGATGCCCTCGATGCCCATCCGCTTCATGGCCACCGCCTGGCCGGGCGAGTAAGGACCGAAGGTGGTGATGCTCTTCTTGGCGGCGAACAGTTCGCGCAGCCGGTCGTAGAACGCCGTCGCCGCGTTGCGCGCCACCGGGTAGTCGGTGGGGATCGTGCCGCGTTGCTCGACTACCTGGCGAGCGGTGTAGAGGCGGGTGATGCCGGCGAAGCGCGGGCCGTCCATGTACCGCTGGGTGGCGGCGAGGTCGTCTTCGAACGATGTCCGGACCTCGGTGTCCGAGTCAATGATGGCCATGGCCGTGAGCTCCTCTTCGGCGAGATTCCCCTGAAAACGAGAGTCTATCCCCGGAACAGGCCGTTCAATCAGGGGTCAAAAGACCCGAGCCAAAACTGTTGTCGTGCCGTAGTCCGGCAGCCATCGAGCGCCCACCCCGGCCGAGGCGTGGCCGCCGATCGGGGCGGGCCGCACATCGGCGCGACTGTTTAAGCTTGCAACGTGGTGCGGCACAGCGCTTTTCGTCATTCCGGCCGCCTGGCCGCACGTCGGCCGAGCCAGTCGCGCTGGCGGCGCACGAACTCCGCGTCGACGACACGTCCGTGTCCCGGGACGTAGCGGGCTTCCGATCCGCCGAGCGCAAGCACTCGATCGAGGGATGCCGGCCACGCGGCGAGGTCGGAGTCCGCGTCGATGGCCGGATCTCCGGACTCCTCGATCAGGTCACCGGTGAAGACCACGATCGGGTCGCCCGCGTTTCTCCCGGGGGCCACCGCCACCAGATCGGACGTCGTGTGGCCGCGGCCCGGGTGCGCAACCTCGACGGTGCGTCCGCCGAGGTCGATGACCGCGTCGTACAGCCCCCGCTGGGGGCAATGCAGGGCCGCAATCGCCCGGTCGATCGCGCGGGGATCGGCACCGTGGCGCAGCGCGTCGTCGCGGAGTGCGCCCGTCGCCGAGGACAGCGCGTCGACGACCCCGGGCGCACAGTAGAGGTCCGCCCCGGCGAACACCGACGACCCCAGGACGTGATCGAAATGCTTGTGCGTCAACACGATATGAGTCACCGGGCGTCCAGCGAGCCGCCGCACGTCGGCGTCGATCACCGCCGCCTCGGTGAGGGTGGAACCGCTATCGACGAGCAGCACCCCGCTGCTCCCCCACACCAGCCCGACCGTGACATCGCAGAACGGCAGCCGGGTGCGGTGCACGCCGTCGGTCAGCCGTTCCCACGTCAACTGCACGGCTTCAGACGGTAGCCCCCGGACGGGGCACGAGTAGGGCACACGACTATGGCGGGGAAATCGGGTTTCTGGCGTCGTCGCTCTGGCTATGTTGCACCCATGGCTGTCACCGAATCCCGAGAAGTCGTCATCGAGGCCACCCCCGATGAGGTCATGGACGTGTTGTTCGACCTGGAGTCGTTGCCCGACTGGTCCTCGGTGCATCAAACCGTCGACATCCTCGAGCGCGACGACGAGGGCCATCCGCTCAGGTCCCGGCAAGTGGTCAAACTGGTGGGCTTCACCGAGGAGCAGGTGCTGTCCTACGTGGTTCACGACGACGGTGTCAGCTGGACGCTGGACAGCGCCAAACAACAGCGCGCGCAGGAGGGCCGGTACACGCTGACCCCTGACGGGGATTCCACCCGCGTCCGTTTCGACCTCACCGTCGACCTGCTGATGCCGGTCCCGGGCTTCCTGCTCAAGCGGGGCGCCAAAAGCCTGATGGACACCGCCACCAAGGGCTTGCGCAAGCGGGTCCTGGAGGTGAAGCAGGCCGGAAGCTAGCACCTTTTCTGCCGCGCCCCGGTCGGCGACACTTTATCTATGAAAACCATGACGACGGGCAGCCGGTGGCGGATCGCATTCGCCGTGGCGGCGCTGGCACCGGTGCTGGGCTTGGCCGGCTGCGGCGGGCACGGCGACTCCCGGACGACGGCGCCGTCGACCCCGAAGGTGACGACCCTGGGGCGCAGCGTCCCGGCCGCGCCCGCCGGCGGACCGTTGAGCATCGCCAGCCCGGCGTTCGCCGACGGCGCGCCGATCCCCGTGCGGTACACCTGCAAGGGCGCCAACATGGCGCCGCCGTTGACATGGTCGGCCCCGCTGGGCGCGGCGCTCGTGGTCGACGACCCCGACGCCGTCAACGGCCTCTACGTGCACTGGGTGGTAGTTGGAATCGCCCCCGGCTCCGGCAGCACCGCCGACGGTCAGACGCCGGCCGGGGCGACCACCCTGCCGAATACCGGCGGGCAGGCCGCATATCTGGGCCCGTGTCCGCCCGCGGGAACCGGCACCCACCACTACCGGTTCACGCTCTACCAGCTTCCCAACGACTACCGGTTGCCCGACGGCCTCGCCGGCGTCCAGGCGGAGAACACGATCGCCGGCGCCGCGACCGCGCAGGCGCAGCTCACCGGAACGTTCGGCGGCTGACCGGGCTTCAGGCCATGTCGTCGAGCGCCTGATAGCCGGCGTTGTAGCCGGGCGTGAAGGTGATGCCCGGCCCGCCGTGGCATCCCGCCCCGCCGAGGTAGAGGCCGTCGATCGGGATCGGGAAGTCGAGGAATCCCTTGGGCCCCGGCCTGTTGGGCCCCATCAAGTCCGGATGCAGCAGGCCGTGGCAGAAGTCGCCGGCGGGCGCGCCGAACATCGTGTTCATGTGGTAGGGCGCAAAGGTGATGTGGCGGATCACGATCTCCCTGAAGTTGGGCGCCAACCGGGTGACCTTGTCGATAACACGCTGTGCCATCTCGTTTTTGAGTCGCCCATGGTCGTGCCGGTCGACTTCGACCGGGAAGGCGTACGCGTAAGCGCTCGCTGCGTGCTTGCCGGGCGGCGCCATGCTCGGATCGTGCACCGACGGGATCTGCATTCCCATCGACGGGTTGTCCGGCACGATGCCCCGCCGGCAGTTCTCCCAGTGCAGCTGCTGTTCCTCCGGCGCGCCGAAGATTCCGACCGACTGCTGCATGCCCTCTTCGTTCAAGAACTCGTAGGGCGCGGCGAATTCGGGCAGCCCGTCAAGGGCGAAGTGAATCTGCACGAAGGAGGCCCGGTGGTCACGGCCGGACAGGCGCGAGATCAGCTCCGCCGGAACGTGCTCGGGCGCGACGAGGTCGGTGAGCGTGACGTCCGGCGCGAGGTTGGATACCACGATGGGCGCGGTGATCGTCGACCCGTCGCGCAACCGCACCCCCGTCACCGCGCCGCGCTCGACGAGGATCTGTTCCACCTTGGCGCGGAAGCGGATCTCACCACCATCGGAGACGAAGAGCTCCCGCAGGTGTTCGGTGAGCGCGCCGATGCCGCCCTTGAGTTTGGTCATCATCGCCGTGGAGTCGTCCGGCACCGCCAGGGCGAAGGCCAGGCAGGTGGCACTTCCCGGCGTGTAGGGGCCGCGGTAGGTGGAGTTGATCGCGAGGAACGCGAGCATTCCCCGCATGACCGCGTGCTTGTCCTTGTCCGGCAGGTATCGGTCGATGACATCCATCGCCGACCCGAACAGCATCTCGTGGATGGCCCGCCGTTCGGCGTCGTTGGCCGCGCACGCGTACATCTCGTCGAGGGACTTCGGTGGTGTGCGAACGTCGAAGCGCCCCAGCGCCTTAGCGGGACCCTGGCTCCACCCGATCAGTTCGGCCATGCCGGTGACGGCTTCGATGCCGTGCTTTTCGCCCAGGTGAGTCATCAGCCGCATCGGGTCGCGGTAGAAGACCATCGGTTCCTCACCGCGGTCGCCGATGTTGGTTGACATCACGTCCGGCTCCACCGTGGGCAACGTGTCCAGCCCGAGGTCCTTGGTGATCTGGCTCGCCGTCGGGAACTGGACCGAACCGGCGATCTCGTACCGGAAGCCGTCGATCAATTCGACGGTCGCCGCCATGCCCCCCGCGTAGGTGTTGGCCTCCAGGCACAGCGTTTGCAGGCCCGCGCGTTGCAACACCGTCGCCGCGGTCAAGCCGTTGTGTCCCGCTCCCACCACGATCGCGTCATAGTCCGCCATGGCTTCCTCCTGGGTCGGCGCGTGACAAGAATATGTCAGTACTGACACAATAGGAAGATGTCAGTCCTGACGCGCTTCGATCGGCCGGGATACCATCCCGGTGGGATGAGCACGCCGACGAACCGCCACGAGCTACGCCGCCGATCGACGCACGAGGCACTGCGCCACGCGGCACTGAACAGCTTTGCGCGCAAGGGATTCGCCAACGTCACCGTGACCGAGCTGGCCCGCGAGGCCGGCGTCACCGAACGCACCTTCTTCCGCCACTTCCCCACCAAGGAGGCGGTGCTCTTCCAGGACTATGAGACGCAGCTGGAATGGCTGGCGGAGGCGCTCGCGGGGCGGCCCGCCTCCGAGCCGCTCTTCGACGCCGTGCTCGCGAGCGTCGCGGCCTTCCCGCACGATCTCGAGGTGGTTCGCCAGGCCGCGACGGCCCGCGCGGAGTTGATCAGCGCCGAGCGGATCGCGGGCCATCTGCGCGTCGTGCAAGCGTCGTTCGCGCGCGTGCTGACCGACTTCGTCAAGGGCCGCAACCCGGACATGGCGGACAGCGACCTGCTCGCCGAGGTCACCGGCTCGGCCCTGGCCGCCGCTCTCGTTGTGGCGGTGGAGAATTGGGGCCGCAACGGCTGTACCGGCAATCTCGGCGAACTCGTGGCGTCCAGCCTGGCGCTGCTGCGCTCGGGTTTTGCGCTGCTCGCCTGATCCGTTGAGTGTGCGCCCACGGCGGCGACACGCCGAGCAATGGCGCCGGGTGCGCACGCGCGAAGCCGTCAGCGCACCCTCAAACGTTGCGCGCGCTCTCGACGGCGGCCTCGACGAAGCGGCGCAGCACGGCGCTGCGCGCGCGGGGCAGAAACGCCAGCGAGACCGGGCTCTGGGGTGCGCCCCGCAGGGCGACGAATCGGACGCGGGGGTGGATGTTGCGCCGGACGGCGACGTCGGGGATCACACCGATGCCGCGGTCCGCCGCGACGGATTCCAGCCACTCGTCGAAATTCTCTGTCTCCACAATGGTTTTCGGTCCTTCGCCCGCCGGCCACGACCACGGCCCGGTGGTCCCGCTGGCCGTGTTGACGACCAGCGGCCACTGCGGCACCTCGGCCCAGTCCAACTCGCTTCTGCCGGACAACGGCGAGTGGACCGAACACACGGCCACCCGGGTCTCGTCGAACAGGTGCATGACCCGCACGGCCGCTGACGTCACCTGCCCGCGGACGACGGCGACGTCGACCCGGCCCTGCTGCACGGCGCTGAGCGCATCGTCGGTGCGGACCAGCCGTACCGTCGTCCCGGTGGCCCGCTCGAAGCGGGCCACGGTGTCCTGCGCCCAGGGGTCGGGTAGTAACCAGCTGAAGCCGAGGCCGATGCTCCTCTGCCGGCGTACGGCGCCGAAGGCCCGCTCCAGCTCCGCGAGGAGCCGCTCGACGTGGTCGAGGAACGCCCGTCCGGCGGGCGTCGCCTCGACGTGCCGCGACGTGCGATCCACCAGCGTGACACCGAGCGCGTCTTCCAGCTGGCGGATGGTGCGGCTGAGTGCCGGTTGGGTGATGCGGAGTTCGTCGGCGGCCCGGGTGAACGACTTGAGCCGCGCCACCGCCTCGAAGGCGCGCAGGTGGCGCAACTCAACTCTGCCGCTCTCCATCACGCCCATGCCTGAGAAGCATAGATCGATGACAGCGGGCATTTCACAGGCGCTCGCGACGAACCTAGCGTCATAGCCAAGGACATCAATCAGAGGAGACGAAATGCCGCTGCTGTACATCGACGTCATCGAGGGCCGCACGCCGTCGGAGGTCCGGGCGCTGCTCGACGCCGTTCACGACTCCGTCGTCGAAGCGTTCGGCGTGCCCCCGCGGGACCGCTATCAGGTGGTGCGCACCCATCCCGCCCACGAAATCGTCGCTTTGGATACCGGCCTCGGCATCACCCGCTCGGCGCGGCAGGTGATCGTGCATGTGGTGAGCCGGCGGCGGACGCGGGCGATGAAGGAGAAGTTCTACGAACTGCTGGCCACCAACCTGGCGGAGCGGTGCGGGCTAGACGCGGCCGACCTGATCGTCTCGGTCACCGAAAACGGCGACGAGGATTGGTCTTTCGGCCACGGCCGGGCGCAGTTTCTCACCGGGGAGCTGCAATGAGCCTCGACACACGAGTCACCAGGCTCTTCGGCATCGAACACCCCGTCGTGCTCGCCCCGATGGCGATGATCTCCGGGGGGCGGCTGGCGGCGGCGGTGACGGCGGCCGGTGGCCTGGGCCTCATCGGCGGCGGCTACGGCGACGCGGAATGGCTGCGGCGCGAATTCGACCGAGCCGAGGGGGCGAACGTCGGAACTGGGTTCATCACCTGGAGCCTGGCCCGGCAACCCGAGCTGCTCGACGAGGCCCTGGAGCGGCGGCCCGCCGCGATCATGCTGTCCTTCGGTGAGCTGCAGCCGTTCGCCGATCGCATTCGCGCCGCGGGCGTCCCGCTGATCGCGCAGGCGCAGACGCTCGACCACGCGCGCCGGGCCCTGGACGCCGGCGCCGATATCGTGGTGGCCCAGGGCGGCGAGGCGGGCGGGCACGGGATGACCGTCCGGTCCACGTTCACGCTGGTGCCCGACGTCGCCGACCTGGTCGCCGAACGCGCTCCGGGCACGCCGGTGCTGGCCGCGGGCGGGGTCAGCGACGGGCGCGGCCTAGCCGCCGCGCTGGCGCTCGGCGCCGACGGCGCCCTCGTGGGCACCAGGTTCTGGGCGTCGCCGGAGGCGTTGGTGTCCCCGCTAGCGCACGATCGGGCGCTGACGGCCAGCGGTGACGACACCTTTCGCACGCGCGCCTATGACCTGGTGCGACGGCTGGATTGGCCGGACGACTACAACGCGCGGGCGCTGGGCAACGCCTTCCTCGACAGGTGGCACGGCAACGAGGATCAGCTGGCCGCGTCGCTGCCCGAAGCGGTGGCCGAGTATGAGAATGCTGTTGCGGCCGAAGATTTCGACACCGCCGCCATACTCGTCGGCGAAGGGGTGGGGCTTATTCGCCGGGTCCGGCCCGCCGCCGACATCCTGGCGGACATGGTCGAGCAGGCCGCCCGGATCCTCAACCGAACGGCCTCAGTACAGCGGTGACCAGTCCGACGTCCGCAGTAGCCGGCTCTGCCACTGGTCGCGGTACTGCAGGGCGTCGAACATGTAGCTGCCGGGCGCCCGGTGCTCCGGCGGGATCTCCTTGGTCAGCAGGTGGACCAGGGCCGCGTAGTTGTTGGAGTCGTCGATCTTCTGCCACAGCATGGCCTCTCGTCGCCGGTGGCTCCCATGCGCCACCTGGAAACACGCCTGGATGTCCAGGATGCGCATCCTGGCCGGCGCCCGGGACAGCGGCCGATAGTAGATCTCGTCCCACGAGCGGATGTAGTCGTCGAGCGGCGCGTACGGCCAACCGGTGTCCTCCATGAACATCGTCAGCGGGTGCGTCTGGCCCGTCGTGGGCACGCCGGCCAGATCGACCGACTGCAACGGTGACCAGTCGACCGGCAGCAGCAGCTTGCCCCTCACTTCGTGGCGGAGGTTGTCCAGTTCACGAATCCATGGGCGCAGGTCTCCGCTTTGAGTCCTGCGCACGAGCCTTTCCCACGCCGCGCCGTCGATGATGCCGGTGATGGTGACCACGTTGTACGACAGCCCGGATCCATGGGCGTGGTTGGTGTACCAGAGCAGCCGCGCGTCATCAGCGGCGGCGAGCGTGGGCATCCAGCCCTCGCGGTAGGCCGCCTCGAATTCGTCCTGCCGTGTGCCGACCACCTGGTGGGTCTCGTGAAGAAACAGCATCGAAACTCCCGGGTTTCAGCCCTGATTGGCGATCAGCGCGGCGAGCTGGCGGCGGCTGACCTTGCCGGTCGAGCTATAGGGGATGTCGTCGACGAGCGCCAGCCGCTCGGGCAGCTTGAAGTAGGCGATCGACTCGCGACAGTGCGATCGCAGATCTTCCAGAGTCACTGGCGCGCAAGCCACCACCGCAGCTCCCACCCGCTGGCCGAGCTCGTCATCGGCGATTCCGGCGACCGCGACATCCCGCACCGCCGGGTGCGAACGCAGCGCTTCCTCGACTTCGGTCGGCCCGAACTTCTCGCCCCCGCGATTGATGGTGTCGCTGAGCCGTCCGCACGGGAAGAAGTAGCCGTCGGCGTCCTGGCGGGCCAGGTCACCGGTGCGCAGCCAACCGCCGGTGACGTTCTGGGTGGTGTTGACCCACAGCTCCCCCACCGTCCCGGGCTTCACGTCCTCTCCCGTTTCGGGGTCCACCAGGCGCACGTCGACCCCGGGCAGCGGCCGGCCGACGGATCCCGCCCGTGCAGGATCGCGGTGATCGGCGGGCATCAGCGTCGTGTAGGCGCCGAGGGTCTCGGTCTGCCCGAACACGTTGGTAAAAGCCACATGCGGCAGGGCGGCCATCGCCCGGCGCACCAAAGC
Organism: Mycobacterium sp. E342; assembly: GCF_001667665.1. NCBI lineage: Bacteria > Bacillati > Actinomycetota > Actinomycetes > Mycobacteriales > Mycobacteriaceae > Mycobacterium > Mycobacterium sp. E342. The sequence goes on along the minus strand of NZ_LZJM01000070.1, from coordinate 54,979 downwards.
GACGGGTGCGGCGGCGGCCCCGTAGGCGATGGCGACCAACGACGACAGGTCGGCGCCGGCGAAGTGCGGATGGTCGAGAATGCGTTGCAGCATCGTCGGAACGAGGAATGTGGTGGTCACCCGATGTTGGGACACCAGGCGCAGCCACTCGCCGGCGTCAAATCGCGGCTGCACCACCGACGTGTTGCCCGAGTACAGGCTGCCGAGCGTGCCCAGCGCGCCCCCGACGTGAAAGAACGGAACGCACATCATCCCCACCGAGGGTTTGGCGTCGGTACGAAACGGTGCCGCCATGCCCTTGATCCGCCGTGTCAGCTGCCGGCCGGTGATGCCGACGGCCTTCGGCAGTCCCGTTGTCCCGCTGGTGAACAGGATCAGGGCATCGCGGTCGGCGATCTCATCAGGCGCCGCGGCATCGGCGCCCTCCAGCAGCAGCTCGGCACCCAATACCGTTGGCGCACCGGCCTCTCGGAGCCGGTTGGCGTAAGGCTCCCCCGCGACGGCCACCTCGGCACAGCCGGCGCCCGTCAAGAGGCCGCGGAGCTCGTGCGGCGTCAGCGCCGGGTTCATCAGCGCGGCCGCGGCGCCGATGCGGGCCGCCCCCAGCACGGCCGCGATCGAGAGCACGCTTCCGCCATCGACGACCGCTACGCGCTGGCCGGCCACCACGCCGCGGTCGGCCAGGCCGGCGGCGCACCGGCGCACGGTCGCGGCCAGCTCGCCGTAACCGATCGAGCGCCCCTCGATGATGAGCGCGACGCGAGCGGGATCGTCCGTCGCGGCGGCTTCGAGGATCGTTCCGATATTCATGGGATCCAGGCTCAGTGCAGGGGTGACCACGCGGAGGTGCGCAGCAGCCGACTGGTCCACTGGTCCCGCAGTTCGAGGGCGTCGTGCATCCAGGTCCCCGGGGCGCGAAATTCGTGGGGGATCCGGGTGCGGAGCAGTGCGAGCAGTTGCTCGGGCTGCTCAATGCGTTGCATCAGGATGACCTCGCGGTGTAGGTGACTGCCCAGGGCGGGCTGAAAAGCCGCCTGGATTAACAGCATTGACGACGGCCGCTCCAGGCTCTGGGCGTACACGTCGCCGCTGCGCTCGATGTATTCCTCGAACCTGTCCGGGAAGGGCCACATGGTGTCTTCCATGTAGAGGCTCAATTCGTGCTCCCGCCCGTCGACCGGCACCTCCTGCAGCGGCATCTCTTGCAACGGCGACCACGGTAGTGGCGCGAGCAGCTTGGCTTCGACGTCGTAGCGCAGTTCGTCCAGCCCGCGCATCCACGCCTGCAGATCACCCCGTTGCACCCGCAGCGCCAGACGCTCCCACGCCGCGCCGTCCCGGACCGCCGTGACGGTCACGACGGTGTAGGACGGGCCGCTGCCCTGGGCATGGTCGGCGTACCAGAGCAGTCGCGCATCATCGCCGGCGGCGACCATGGGCATCCAGCCCTGCCGGAACGCGGCCTCGAAATCGTCCTCGCAGCGCCCGCGTACCTTGTGCACCTCGTGCATGAACAGCACGTCGAGACGGTAACTCCGAACGCGTTGTCGGGTCTACGGGTGCGCAATCATGCCCTGGACAGCCCGGTGGCGAACTGGTTTGCTCGACTCAGTAACTACCTCACCGCAGGAGTCGCCGATGGCCCGCCTCAACGTGCCGGATGGCCCGGGCGGCGAAGCCGCCATGATCTGGACGCTGCGGCCGCAACTCGGTGACATGGTGGAGCGGATGATCCGCGGCGCGTACCAGCAGAGCGTGCTGCCGGCCGACGAGCGGGAGCTGGCCAGGATGCGCATCGCGCAGATCAACGACTGCGTCGCCTGCTCCGGTTTCCGGGCCCAGTCGGTGCTGGACGCCGGGGTCGCGCCGGAGCTCTACGACAACGTCGCCGCGTACGCGAGCTACCCCGGCTATACGCCGCGGCAGCGGCTCGCCATCGAGTACGCCGAGCGGTTCGCCACCGACCACGCTTCCCTCGACGATGCCTTCTTCGGGCGGCTGCGGGAGTCGTTCTCCGACCCCGAGATCCTCGATCTCACCCTCTGTGTCGCGGTCTTCCTGGGCCTGGGGCGCTCGTTGACCGTGCTGGGCGTCGACCAGTCCTGCGCAATCGATCTCTAGGGAGGAACACCGGATGGATCTGGCCACCGTCGACGAACTGCTGATGACGACGCGGTCGGTGCGCAGGCGCCTCGACCTGGACCGGCCGGTGGGCCGCGAGGTGATCCTCGAGTGCATCCGGCTGGCGATGCAGGCGCCGACCGCGAGCAACGCGCAGGACTGGCGCTGGCTGGTGATCACCGATGCCGACAAGCGTGCCGCCATCGCCGAGATCTACCGCAGTGTCGGCGCCGACTATCTGGCGCACGCGGCCAAGGAGGCGTCCGACCCGCAGACCCGGCGGGTGTACGCGGGCGCCCTGGCGCTGACCGAGACGCTGGGCAAGGTCCCGGTGCATGTCATCCCGTGCCTGGAGAGTCGCATCGACAACTCCAACCTGTTGACCGCCGCGTCGGCCTGGGCGTCGATCATCCCGGCCGGCTGGAGCTTCCTGCTCGCCCTGCGGTCCCGGGGGCTGGGTTCAGTGTGGACGACGATGCATCTGGCCAAGGAGCGGGAGGTGGCCCAGCTGCTCGGCATCCCGGACACCGTTACGCAGGCCGCGCTGTTTCCGGTGGCCTACACGATCGGCACCGACTTCCGGCCGGCCGCGCGGCCGCCCGCCGAGACCGTCACATTCTGGGATAGCTGGGGAGACGGCTGATGCAGTCCTACACCGTGCGGTTTCACGTCGATGCGCCACCGGCGAAGGTGTGGCGGGTCCTGCATCCTCCCGCCCCGCCCGACGCGCCGCGGCCGCGAGTCCTCGAATGGCCCGGCGGCAGCATGGAGATCCTGAACGAGGGCAACGAGGCCGGTGAGGGTCTGGTCCGCACCTGCGTCTACGAGGTGCCCAAGTACCTGCTGTCGGGCGGCCGGGCACGGTCGTGGGAGACCGTCACGGAAGCCGAGAAGAACAAGCTGTCGCGCTACGTGGCCGTCGGCGCGCCGCTGTGGTCCCGGGCCGAGGGCTACCACCGGCTCGAGGAACAGCCGGACGGGACCACCGTTTTGACCTTCCACGAGACCTACCGCGCCTACAACCCGGTGCTGCGCTTCCTTCTCGAACGCCCGGTGCACGCGAAGATCTCTCGCGACAACCTCAAAACATATGAGCATGCGCTCGGCTACGCCGGTCGGGTGCGCCGGCTCGCGTAGGGCCCACGGCCAGCCGCGACCAGGGGTTATTCGTCCGGAAGCGACAGCCTGCGCCTGGCGCCTCACGTGATTTAGGCTGCTCGTCCCGGTACGCTGGCGTGCTATGGGGTTTGAGGCTGGTGTTCCTACCGCGGCGCGGTTGGCCGTCGCGGGACTGGTGATCGCGGGTTGGACGGCGTCGGCGGGCTTCGCGGGGGCCGACCCGGACCAGACGCCGGCACCGTCGCCGTCGCCTGCGGCGTCGCAGGGACCCCCTCCGGGCCCCCCGCCGTCGTCCGCCTCACCGGCGCCGTCACCGGGTGCCTCACCGGCGGCCTCGCCGGCGCCCGGACCCAAGACGAGCATCGACAAGGACGGCATCTACAACGTCGGGACCGACATCGTCCCCGGGATCTACAGCTCGGGTGGGCCCGTCAACAACGGCACCTGTTACTGGAAGCGGACGGGCAATCCCGACGGCAACATCATCGACAACAGCATGAGCAAGAAGCCGCAGGTGGTGCAGATCGACCCGACGGACAAGGCGTTCAAGACCTCGGGTTGCCAGCCTTGGCAGCTGACGCCGGACGCCACCCCGCCGCCCACCACGCCCCCCGCCGGTGTGCAGGGCACCCTCGGCCTGCTCAACGGGTTGCTCGGCGGCCAGGGCGGGCAGCAGCCTTCGCCGCCGCCCCCGCACAACTGACAAGTCCCGACGCGCCGTGGCCAGTGCGCAACAGATCGTCGTCGTCGGTGCCGGTGTCAGCGGGCTGACGTCCGCGGTGTGCCTGGCCGAGGCCGGCTGGCCGGTGCGGGTCTGGACCGCCGCCCTGCCACAGCACACCACCTCGAAGGTGGCGGGCGCGGTATGGCTGCCACCGCGTCCCGCCGAACGCGCCAGCGACACACTGGGCTGGACCGAACACTCCCTGGGGGTCTTTCGCGAACTCGCCACCGTTGCGGGCTCGGGCGTTCAACTGGCGCCCGCGCTGGCCGCCGGCGAGCTGACCGCGACCGAGGCGATGGCGTCCGCCGCGGCATTGATTCCCGACCTGCGGTCGGCCGACCCAACCGACCTGCCGGACGGCTTCGACAACGGCTTCCGGGCCACGCTGCCGATGATCGACATGCCGCACTATCTCGACTATCTGACGCGCCGGCTGGCCGCGGCCGGCTGTGAAATCGAGGAGCATCCGGTGCGGTCACTCGCCGAGGTCGCCGACGCCGCGCCGATCGTGGTCAACTGCGCCGGTCTCGCCGCGGGACGCCTGGCCGGAGACGACACCGTGCGCCCCCTGTTCGGCCAGCACATCGTGCTCACCAATCCCGGTCTGCGGCAACTGTTTCTGGAGATCAACGGCGGCCCGGAATGGACCTGCTATTTCCCCCATCCCCAGCGCATCGTGTGCGGCGGGATCAGCATCCCCGACCGCTGGGACACCACCGCGGACCCCGACGTGACCGAGCGAATCCTGCACCGCTGCCGCCGGATCGAGCCGCGGCTCGCCGAAGCCGAGGTGGTGGAGACCATCACCGGGCTGCGTCCGGACCGCCCGTCGGTGCGGGTGGCGGTCGAGCCGCTGGGGCGGGCGCTCTGCATCCACAACTATGGCCACGGCGGCAACGGCGTGACCCTGTCGTGGGGTTGCGCAGGCGACGTGGTCCGCCTGGCCGGTCAGCCTGAGGCACCATGAGCATCGACTACGCGCTGGACGCCCACATCGTGACCATCACCATCAACCGTCCCGAAACCCGCAACTCGCTCGACATGCAGCACTTCCGCGACCTGGCCCACGCCTGGGCGGCGTTCCGCGACGACACCAGCGCCTGGGTGGCCGTGATCACCGGTGTGGGGCAAGACTTTTGCACCGGCGCCGACCTCAAGAAGTTCATCCCGGAGCTCACCGGCGACCTGCCGCAACCGGACGGCTGGAACAAGGACGACGCCATCCACGCCGTCCTGCACCGCTTCCCCGTCTACAAGCCGGTCATCGCCGCGGTCAACGGCACCTGCGTCGCCGGCGGCTTCGAGATGCTGAGCTCGACCGATATTCGGGTCGCCGTGCCGGCCGCGCGATTCGCGGTGATGGAGCCCAAGCGCGGCCTGTTCGCCGGCGGTGGGAGCACTGTGCGACTGCCGCGTCAGATGCCCTACCCGCTTGCGATGGAGCTGTTGCTGACCGCCGACATGGTGGATGCGCAGCGGGCGCTGGCGATGGGACTGATCAATCGCGTGGTCCCCCCCGAGCGGCTTATGGACACCGCCTACGACTATGCCGAGCGCATCGCGCTGAACGCGCCACTCGCGGTGTTCGCGACGAAGCAGTCCGCCGTCGAGGGTTTGGCGCTCGATCTCGAGTCGGCGTACGACAACGAAACCCGGCACAGCGACCGCATTTTTGAGACCGAGGACGCCAAGGAGGGGCCGCGCGCCTTCGCCGAGAAGCGACCGCCGCGCTGGCAGGGACGTTAGCGGCGGCTGACGTCGCGAATGATCAGCGACAGCAGCCAGCTCACGATCGACAGGACGACCGCGGCCCAGATCGCCGTCCACCAGAAATGATCGATCTGCAGACCCCAATGCGTGGTGTGCTCGGTGATCCACGCGGTGATCCACAACATCAGCGCGTTGACGACGACGTGGAACAGGCCGAGGGTCAGGATGTACAGCGGGATCGACAGGAACTGGACGATCGGCTTGATGAACGCGTTGACCAGACCGAAGATCACGGCGACCACGAAGATGATGCCGACCCGCTGTAGCTTCGTGTCACCGCCGACGAACGTGATCCCGTGGACGAACTTCGTGACCAGCCACAGCGCGAAACCGGTCAGTGCGGCGCGAAGCAGAAAAGGGCCCATGGTCCAAGATCCTGCCACCGGCCGTCGGCGAAGGGCAGCCCCTTCGTGTCGACATTCGTCGCTACGCGTTGCCGCGCTGGCCTTCCGCCGCCAGGTACTTCACCATCTGGCACAGGTTGACAACAGCCGCGCTCAACTTCTGGATGGTGGCGTCCCGATCTGCCACACACGTCTGCCAATCGGGAAACTCCTGCGGGGCTTTCTGGTTGTCCGCGTTCACGTGGATCTTCTGCTCGATTTGGTCGCACAGGTCCGCGAGGGTCAGCTGTCCCGGCGCGCTGGAATCGGAGAACCATTTGTCGGTCATGTCAGATCATCGCCTCCCAAAAAAGGTGTCACGAGGCTATCGGGTCGCCGGCCAGGAGGGTCATGCGGGCTGAAATCCGGGCGATGAAAGCGGCCGAGTCGTCCGGGCGGTGTGCCGCGACAGCCTAGTTCAGGTTGTAGAAGCGCTGCGCGTTGAGCCCGCCGATCTTTTCGCGGGCATCCTCGCTGATGTCGGAGCGGGTGCGCAAATGCTTGGTGCTTTCCGGCCATTCGCCGTCCCAGTGTGGGTAGTCGCTGGCGAACATGATGAAGTCGGCGCCGAGAACGTCGATCACCCCGGGCAGGATCGGCTCCTCCGGCTCGCACGTCACCCAGATGTTGCCGGCGGCCAGGTACTCGTGCGGATCGCGGCGCCAGCCGTCCTCGACCCAGTCACCGCGCTTCTCGTAGTGCTCATGCAGGCGATCCATGAAGAACGGGACCCAACCCGCGCCCGCCTCGAGGAACGCAACCCGCAACCGCGGGTGGCGCTCGAAGACGCCACCGGAGACCAGCGCCGTCATCGCGGTCATCTGGTCGAACGGGAAACTGATGCAGTGCACCTGGATGTAGTTGGTGAAGCGGTCCACGCCGATCTTCGGCAGGTGGATGCCCGGGGCGCCGTGAATCCCCAGCGGCATCTCGAGGTCGACCGCGGCGGCGTAGAAGGGGTCGAGGTCGGAGTGGTCGAGGTTGCGGGTCTTGAGCGCCGGCGGAACCAAAGTCGCCACCAGCCCAAGGTCTTTCGCTTCGGTCATGACGTCGATGGCCGCTCGGCCGTGCTCGATCGGGGTCACCGCGACGCCGCGTAGCCGCCCGCCCGACGGGGCGCAGTAGTCCGCGATCCACTGGTTGTAGAGCCGGGCGAATCCCGCCGCGAACTCCGGGTCCTCGAGCGTGGGCGCGCACAGGCCGAGACTCGGATACAACACCATGGTGTCGATGTGGTCGCGATCGGCGTCGCCCAGCACGCCTTCGGTCGAGCGGCAGTTGATGTCGGGCGCCTTGCTGATGCCGTGCTGGGGCGGACAGCCCGCACCAGGGCCCCGGTCCTCCGGGTAGCTGCGCCCCTCGAACATCAACCGGCTGCCGTCGGCCGCGGGCTTGACGTATTGCGGCCACCGTTTGATCGCTTCGGTCGCCAGCGAGGGGTTCTCGGCAACATGTCCGTCGGCGTCGATGATCCGCATGTATTCGCAACTTACTCTCGCCGATTGCATGCCGAAACGGCTCGCTTTACGGTCCCCGGTACGCCACGATGCTGACGTGACCACTCAAAGCCCCCGGCAGAAGTTGACCGCCGATCAGCGGAACTCGTTCGTCGCGGCCCTATTGGGCTGGACGATGGACGCCTTCGACTACTTCATCGTGGTGCTCGTCTACGCCGACATCGCAAAGACGTTCCACCACAGCAAGGCCGAGGTCGCGTTCGTCACCACCGCCACCCTGATCATGCGTCCCGTCGGCGCGCTGCTGTTCGGGCTGTGGGCCGACCGTGTCGGCCGGCGGCTGCCGTTGATGGTGGACGTGATGTTCTACTCGGTGGTGGGCTTCCTGTGCGCGTTCGCCCCCAACTTCACCGTGCTGGTGATCCTGCGGCTGCTCTACGGCATCGGCATGGGCGGCGAGTGGGGGTTGGGCGCCGCGCTGGCCATGGAGAAGGTTCCCGTCGAGCGGCGCGGCTTTTTCTCCGGCCTGTTGCAGGAGGGGTATGCGTTCGGCTATCTGCTGGCGAGCGTCGCATCGCTGGTCGTGATGAATTGGCTCGGCCTGTCGTGGCGGTGGTTGTTCGCGCTGAGCATCATTCCGGCGCTGGTCAGCCTGATCATCCGGTACCGGGTGGAGGAATCCGAGGTCTGGGAGGCCACCCAGGACCAGATGAAGCTCACCAGCACCAGGATCCGCGACGTGCTGCGCGACGCCAAGATCATCCGCCGGTTCGTCTACCTGGTGCTGCTGATGACCGCCTTCAACTGGATGAGTCATGGCACCCAGGACGTCTACCCGACATTTTTGACGGCCACTGCCAACCACGGCCCCGGCCTGTCCAGCGCGACGGTCAAGTGGATCGTGATCGTCTACAACGTCGGCGCCATCATCGGCGGACTGTTCTTCGGCACGCTGTCGCAGCGGTTCAGCCGCCGCCACACCATCATCTTCTGCGCGCTGTTGGCGCTACCGATCGTGCCGTTGTTCGCCTACTCGCGGACCGCGGCCATGTTGTGTCTCGGCTCGTTTCTGATGCAGCTGTTCGTGCAGGGCGCGTGGGGTGTCATCCCGGCCCACCTGACCGAAATGTCGCCGGACGCCATCCGCGGGCTGTATCCCGGCGTGACCTACCAACTGGGCAACCTACTGGCGGCGTTCAATCTGCCGATTCAGGAGCGACTGGCCGAGTCGCACGGCTATCCCTTCGCGCTGGCGGCGACGATCGTTCCGGTGCTGATCGCTGTCGCATTGCTGACGCTGATCGGCAAGGACGCCACCGGGATTCGTTTCGGCACCGCGCAAACCGCCTTCCTGGCAACCGATCCGAGGTGAGTTTGCTACGCCTGCTCGGTGCTGGTGAGGGCGCGGCGCAGCAGGTGCATCGCGACCGTCGTCGAGCGCTCCCGGATGTCGGAGCGGTTCCCGGGCAGCCGCAACGTGCGCGTGTCCTTGAAGCCGTCCGCCAGCGTCACCGTGAAACACACTGTGCCGACGGGCTTTTCCGGGGTCCCTCCGCCCGGGCCGGCGATACCGGTGATCGCGACGGCGGTGTCGGCGCCGAACCGGCGTAGCGCGCCGGCCGCCATCGCCTCGGCCACCGGCTCGGACACCGCGCCATGCGCTTCGATCAGCGCCGGGTCGACGCCGAGCAGCTCGGCTTTCGCGTCGTTCGCGTAGGCCACCACCCCGCCGGCCACGTAGTCCGACGAGCCGGGCCGGTCGGTCAGCCGCGCGGCCAGCAGCCCGGCGGTGCAGGATTCGGCCGTCGCGATCCGGCGGCCGGCCAGCGCCCGGGCGACCAGATCGTCCACCGTGGAACCGTCTTCGGAGAAGAGCTGCTGTGCGTGCCGGTCGCGCAATAGCTGCATCAGCTTTGCGTAGCTTGCCGCGGCGTCCGGCTCGTAGCGCGTGACCATCTCGATTTCGCCCCGCCGGAGACAGGTCGTGATCTCGAGTGATTCGAAGCCGGGAACCGACGCCTCGGCGTCGCGCAGCGTCTCGGCCAGACCCGACTCGGGCAGCCCGAACATGCGCACGGTGTCCTGGCGGTAGGGCGTCCGGCCGGCGATCGCCTGCTGCGCCGCCGGCGTCTCGATGGCCCGGCGCCACATCGGCTGGAGCTCGCGCGGTGGCCCCGGCAACACGATGACCGTCGGGTTACCGGGGACGACGACGCCGGGCGCGGTGCCGACCGGGTCGAGCACCTGCGCTCCGGCGGGAATCATCGCCTGCTTGCGATTGGCGGCGCGCACCGCTTCGAAGTCGACGCCCTCGAAGCGCCCCATCAGCTTCCTGAGGATGTCCGCGATCTTGTTCTCGGTCTCGTCGTCCAACACCAGCTCGCGACCGCAGAACCGCGCCACCACCTCCACCGTCATGTCGTCGGCCGTGGGCCCCAGGCCGCCGCTGGTGACGATCAGGTCCATGCCCTGCTCCGCCAGGAAGCGCAGCTGAGCTTCGATGTCGGCCGGGCGGTCGCCGCAGATGGTGATGTGCGCGAGCTCGACGCCCAGCTCCAGCAGTCGGTCGGCGATCCACGGGCCGTTCGCGTCTTGGACTCGCCCGGTGAGGACTTCGGTTCCGGTGACGACGATGCCTGCGCGTGCGCTCACCGCCATGAGCCTACTGGCAGGGCGGGAAGGCGGAGCCGAGCCACGGGGACGGGCTAGCCGTCCTGCAGGTAACGCTCGACGGCGGCGACCTTCTGCGTCATCGCGTCGCTGACCCCGGCCCGCCAGTCCGCCTTGATCACCGTGCTGACCCGGGGCGCGCGGGCGGCCACCGCCTCGACCGCGCGCTGCACGACGGCCATCACTTCTTCCCAGGTTTCGCCCTCGATCACGGTGAACATCGAATCCGTCTCGTTGGGCAGGCCGGAATCACGAACGACCCGAACCGCTTCGGCCACGATCTCGCCCACCCCCTCACCGACACCCATCGGTGTGACGGAGAAGGCGACGAGTACAGACACCCGACGAGCCTACCGAACGTTTCCCGGGCCGGGCTGGCAGCATCGAGCCTCATGCGGGTCTTGGTGCAGCGGGTTACGTCGGCGACGGTGTCGGTCGAAGGCGAAGTGGTGGGCGCCATCCGGCCGGCCGGTCAGGGCCTGTTGGCCTTCGTCGGCGTGACCCACACCGACGATTCGGACAAGGCGCGGCGGCTCGCCGAAAAGGTTTGGTATTTACGGATTCTCGACCAGGAACGGTCGGCGGCGGACGTGAACGCTCCGATTCTGGTCGTCAGTCAGTTCACCCTGTACGCCGACACCGCCAAGGGTCGGCGACCGTCGTGGAACGCGGCCGCCCCGGGTGCGGTCGCCCAGCCGCTGGTCGACGCGTTCGCCGAGGCGTTGCGGCGGCTGGGCGCCGAGGTCCAGACCGGGGTGTTCGGCGCTAACATGCAGGTCGAATTGGTCAACGACGGCCCGGTCACGGTGTTTGTGGAGCTCTGACACAGGAACTGCGGGTACGTTGACGACTCCGGCTTTTGTTGGCCGGATTTTTGACGGGAGGCCCGACCATGAGCGCGACGCCCGAATTCGGCTCGCTGCGTTCCGACGACGACCACTGGGACATCGTCAGCGGCGTGGGTTACACCGCGTTGCTGGTGGCCGGCTGGCGGGCGCTGCATGCGCTGAGCCCGCAACCGCTGGTCCGCGACGACTACGCCAAAGCCTTCATCGAGGCCTCGGGCGACCCGTATCTGGCGGGCCTGATCGCCAACCCAGGAACGTCCGAAGACGAGATGGCCTTCCCCCGCCTCTACGGGGTGCAGACCCGGTTCTTCGACGACTTCTTCCTCGCGGCCGGCGCCGCGGGAATCCGCCAGGCGGTGATCGTCGCCGCCGGCCTGGACTCCCGCGCATATCGACTCGAATGGGTGCAGGGCACAAAGGTTTTCGAGATCGATCTGCCGAAGGTGCTGGAATTCAAGGCGCACGTGCTCGCCCAGCACGGCGCCAAACCCAAGGCCCCCAGGGTCGAGGTCGCCGCCGACCTGCGCACCGACTGGTCGAGGGCGCTGGAGGCCGCCGGCTTCGACGTGGAACGCCCCAGCGCCTGGTCGGTGGAGGGAGTGCTGCCCTACCTCACCGACGAGGCCCAGAACACGCTCCTCACCCGGATCAGCGGGCTCAGTGCACCCGGCAGCCGAATCGCCATCGGGGCGCTGGGGTCCCGCCTGGATCACGACCAACTCGAGGCCTTGGAGGCGGCTCATCCCGGCGTCAACCTGTCCGGCGATGTCGACTTCTCCGCCCTGACATACGAGCCGCGGACCGACCCCGCCGAACGGCTGGCCGCGCACGGATGGGCGGTTGAACCCGTCCGCAACACGCTCGATCTGCAGGCCGGTTATGGCATGACCCCGCCGGACGTCGACGTCAAGATCGACGGTTTCATGCGGTCCCAATACATCACGGCGACCCGGTAGCTAGGGCGTCAGCAGGATCTTCACATCGTCGCCCGAGCGGGATGCCGCGGTGGCGTAGCCCTTGGACGCTTCCTCCAGTGGCAGCGTGGTGGTGAAGATGCCGTCGACGTCGAGGCGCCCGGACTGCAGCAGCGGGATCAGTTCCGGCCAGGTGCGCTGCACCGGCGCCGTGGTCATCCGCAGCGTGATGCTGCGGATCAGGCACCCCAGGGCGTTCAGCGGGAACGGGTTCATGTCGTGCACGCCGACAACCGAGACGGTGCCGCCGGGCCGCACCGCGTTGAGCGCGTCGGTCAGGGACGCGTCGGTGGCGACGGCGTCGATCACCGCGTCGGCGCCGCGGCCCCCGGTGGCTTCGAGGATCGCCTCGACCGCGGGGGCCCGCAGGGGCGTCGCCCCCCACCGCGCTGCGCGGTCCAGCCGTCCCTGGACCTGATCGACGGCGAAAACCGTTGCGGCGCCCTGAAATAGGGCACTACGGAGGGAGCACAGGCCGACAGCGCCCAGGCCGATGACGGCAACGGTCCCCCCGAACGGAATGTCGGCGCGTTGGGCCGCCGCCCAGCCGGTGGCGAGATTGTCGGTGAGCAGCAACGCCTGTTCGGTGCTGATGGCTTCCGGCATTTTGAGCAGCTGAAAGTCGGCCGCCGGCACGGCCAGCAGGTCGGCCTGCGCGCCGCCCAGCACGCCCCCGCCGAAGATCTGGAAGCCGTTGTGGCACATGACCGGATCGCGGGTGGCGCATCCCGCGCAGGCGCCGCATCCGGTCACCGACGAGACCATGACGGGGTCACCCACTCTGATCGTGCGCACGTCGCGGCCGACTTCCACGACGGTGCCGATCGCTTCGTGGCCGAGCGCGATCGGGGCCGGCATCGGGAAATCCGCCTCGTAGAAGTGCAAATCGGAGCCGCAGATGCCGGCGGCGGTGACCTCGACGATCGCCCCGTCGGGGCCGGGAAGGGCGGGATCGGGCCGGGTCTCGAGCCCGACGCTGTGCCGCCCGTCGACGACTACCGTACGCATGGTGAGGCGCTCACTTCCTTTGTCGCACGACGAACTGTGACCAGTCGGGCTCGCGCACGGCGGCCCAGTACTCGTTGAGGCGCCAGGGGCTGACGGTGTGGATCTCGCCGTCGGCGTTCTTGAAGTAGGAGTGTTTGACCGCGGGGTGCGCCCACACCATCTTCTTGATCTGGGTCTGGGTGCGCTGGTGCCAATCGATGGCGGCCTCGGGCTTCGGTTCCAGCGAGTGCACGTCTGAGTCGGTCAGCCGCGCCAGGCACTGGTCGATGTAGCGCATCTGCAGTTCGGACTGGAAGATCAGGCTGCCCCCGTGCGCCAGGTGAGTCCCCGGTCCGTAGATGATGAACAGGTTGGGGAACTTCGGAACGGTGATGCCGAGGTAGGCGTACGGCCGGCTCCCCCACAACTCGTGCAGGTCGACGCCGTCGCGGCCGGTGATCTTCAGCGGCCAGAGCACGTCGGTGTGCCGGAAACCCGTGGCGTACACGATGACGTCGGCCTCGTGCGTCACACCGTCTTCGGTGACGATGCCGAGGGGGGTGATCCGCCGGATCGGTGTGCGCACCAGATCGACGTTGTCCCGTTGCAGCGTCTGCAGCCAGCTGCCGTTGTCCTGCAGGGTCCGTTTGCCACAGGCCGGATAGTCGGGCATCACCTTGCTCAGCAGTTCGCCTCCCTCGCCGATCTGGCTGGTGATCCATTGGGAGAACATCATCTGGGCGGCGGCGTTGATGTCGCTGACGGCATGCTCCTGGTCGGCATAGTCCGGGTCGCTCTCCGCGGCGTCCAGGCCCTTGTCGGAGCCGGGCCAGAGCACCAGGAAGCGGTACCACCGTCCGTAGAACGGCAGGTGGCGCATCGCCCAGCGCATGCCCTCGCCGACCTGGTCGTGGTACATCGGGTTGGGGAACATCCACTGCGCCGTCCGCTGAAACACGGTGAGGTGCTCGACTTCTGGGGCGATAGCGGGTGCGATCTGGAATCCGCTGGCGCCGGCGCCGACGAGCGCCACCCGCTTGCCGCTCAGGTCGACGGAGTGGTCCCAGGCGGCGGAATGGAACGCCGGGCCGGCGAACGTCTCAGCCCCGTCGAAGTCGGGGATGCTGGGCCGGTTGAGCTGACCGACCGCGGTGATCAGGGCCCGGGCGCGTACCGTCCTGGTCTGGCCCCCTGCGCCGCGCAGCCGAACGCTCCAGGTGCCGTCCTCGTCGATCCACTCGGCGGCCAGCACTTCGGTGTTCCACAGCACGTGCTCGGCCAGGTCGTGCTTGTGCATGACCTTCGTGAAGTAGTCCTGCAGCTCGTGCTGTTCGGCGAAGAAATGCGTCCAGTCGTTGTTGGGTTCGAAGCTGTAGCAATAGAAATGGTTTGCCACGTCGACGCGGGCGCCGGGATAGCTGTTCTCCCACCACGTTCCGCCCGGGCCGGCGTTCTTCTCCACGATGGTGAAGGCAATGTTGGCCTGCTTGAGCCGGATTCCGGCCAGGATGCCCGATTCGCCACAGCCGACGACCAGGACCGGGGTGTCGGCCGCGATTTCGGCCGCCACGGCCGGCGGGCGGCGCGGGTCGACGCCGTCGAGGTCCATCTCTTCCAGCACCAGCGGCAGGTAGTCGTCGGTCACGTGCTCACAGGCCGCCCAGTCCATCATTTCCCGAATGAGGTCAAGGCTGAGTGGCTTCGGCTCGGGACAACCGCGGTCCCGATAGTCGGCGATCACCGGTAAGGCCGCGGCGCGGGCCCGGGCCTTGTCCTCCTCGGACATGAAGCCCTGGATCTCGTTGAGGAAGACGCCCATCTGCTTGAACTCGCGGATGAACCTGGGGTCGCCGGTGATGTGCACGAGTGAAAGCAGCAGCGTCGGAATGCTGACGTCCGCGAGGGCGGCTTGGATCTCCGCCGTGGACGTGGTGAAGGGAACGCCGGCATAGGCGCTGCGCATCAAGCGGATCCTCTCGGCGGACGGGTGCTCTAATTACGCTACGTGCCGTGTCGTAATTGGCAGCACTACGCTACCCGCTGGCGAGGGAAGGGATCAATAGCCTGACCGTGCTTGCGTCGCTGCGAAACAATGGGTCCACGTCGACCTGTGCTCCCGGCGAGTCGGAGATGGAGGAGCGTCATGGCCTCGTTGCTCACGGCCTGCGGCGGATTCCTGTTCGCCGTCTTGTGGATGGATTTGATATTCGACGTTCAGGTTCTCCGGTTCCGTTCTGCCCCAACCGGTCTGCCCGATGCGGTGCTCGATTCCATCGCGGCCTACTACCATCGTGCGACGACCACGTCGCGCCCGATGAGCCGGCTGATCGCCGTTGTCATGGTGGCGTTGTTGGGGGCGTTGACCTACGAGTTCGTGCGCGGGCCGGAGCCGTGGTGGGTTCTGGTGTTCTCGGCCGTTCTCGCCGGGGTCCCGGTCATGGTGGCTTTGACGCAAACGGTTCCGGACGCGGTGCGACTTGGGCGCCGGACCGATGACCCGCCCGAGCAGACTCGTCTGGCGCGGTCGGTCTGCCGGGATCATCTGGTGTGTGCCGGTTGCATGTTGGCGTTCCTGGCGCTGTGGGTCGCCCGCAGTGTGGCGATCTGAGTGGCCTGTGCGCCCCCGTGACGGGTCGTAGTGACAAAACGCAGGTCAGGACCCGCTGGCCACGTCAATGAGGTACGTACTAAACTAGAACACGTTTCAATTTGTTGGCATCGGTCCGCGCCCCACAGGAGTAGGCATGCACACCGCCATTTGCGATGAGCTCGGCATCGAGTTTCCGATCTTCGCGTTCACCCACTGTCGTGATGTCGTGGTCGCGGTCAGCAAGGCCGGGGGGTTCGGCGTGCTCGGCGCGGTCGGCTTCACTCCCGAGCAGCTCGAAATCGAGCTCAACTGGATCGACGAGAACATCGGCGACCACCCGTACGGCGTCGACATCGTGATCCCCAACAAGTACGAGGGCATGGACTCGCACCTGTCCGCCGAGGAGCTCGCCGAGACGCTGCGCAAGATGGTGCCCCAGGAGCACCTGGACTTCGGCAAGAAGATCCTCGCCGACCACGGCGTGCCCATCGAGGACAGCGACGGCGACAGCCTGCAGCTGCTCGGCTGGACCGAGGCGACCGCCACTCCGCAGGTCGAGGTGGCGCTCAAGCACCCCAAGGTGAAGATGATCGCCAACGCACTCGGCACCCCGCCGGCCGACATGATCAAGCACATCCACGAGGCGGGACTCAAGGTGGCCGCGCTGTGCGGCTCCCCCTCGCAGGCTCGCAAGCACGCCGATGCCGGCGTCGACATCATCATCGCCCAGGGCGGGGAGGCCGGCGGCCACTGCGGCGAGGTGGGCTCCATCGTGTTGTGGCCGCAGGTGGTCAAGGAGGTCGCCCCGGTGCCGGTGCTCGCGGCGGGCGGTATCGGCAGCGGCCAGCAGATCGCGGCGGCGCTGGCGCTGGGCGCCCAAGGTGCGTGGACGGGCTCGCAGTGGCTGATGGTCGAGGAATCCTCGAACACGCCGATCCAGCAGCAGGCATACGTCAAGGCGGGGAGCCGCGACACCGTCCGCAGCCGGTCGTTCACCGGTAAGCCGGCTCGCATGCTGCGCAACGACTGGACCGAGGCGTGGGAACAGCCGGACAACCCCAAGCCGCTCGGTATGCCGCTGCAGTACATGGTGTCCGGGATGGCGGTGCGGGCGACCAATCGGTACCCGAACGAGAGCGTGGACGTCGCGTTTAACCCGGTGGGTCAGGTCGTCGGCCAGTTCACCAAGGTGGAGAAGACGGCCACCGTCATCGAGCGCTGGGTGCAGGAGTACTTGGAAGCGACCAACAGGCTCGACGAGCTCAACGAGGCCGCCTCGGTCTGACGAGCGCTAGCTAGACCTCGTCGTCGACGTCGTCGTCGCCGCGGCCGGTGAACATCTCCTTCGTCCGGTCCACCGCGTACGTGCCGATGTCGATCGAGTTCTGAACGATCCCGCTGGCACCGCCGGCGATATCGCCGCGGATGATGTCGCTGGCGTGTTCGACGATGTCGGAGGCCTTCTCGACCGCGTTGGTCGCGATGTCCCTGGCCGCGTCGACCGCATCTTTCGGATTGAAGCCCATCTCGAGTCTCCTCTTGTCGCAGGACCAGTTGCTATGACTCTAGCCCGGGCGCTGCGCCTCAGTCGTTCACCGCCTCAGTAGTTCACCAAAGTGCGCCAATAAGATTCGGGGATCTCGGCCCCCGACCGCAACACTCGGGCCAGGCCCACGGCCATCGCGATACCCAGTAGACCCAGCCACAGCCCGGCCAGCCCGATGATCGCCCAGAGCACGGCGGTGACGACGGGCCAGGGCGACAGCGCGGCCAGGACCGGCGCGAAAAAGAACCCGGTCCCGATGTACCACGCGGAGCCGGCGCGATCCGACGCGAGGACGAACCGCAGCCAGCGCGGGATCGGCGTCGCACCGGACCGGCCGTCGTTCATGGCTCAGCCGCTCATTCGGCCGGAGGGAAGAACCCCGCCCCGGTGAACCATCCCTCCTGCCAACCCCGCTCCCCCAGGCACAGCATGGGCAGCCCGCGATCCGACTGCGCGGCGGCCTGCGGCCCGGGGCACTTCGCGCCGGCCTGCTGCACCCCGTACAGCGGATACGACATGACCCAGTACCCGGTGGTGGCCGCCGGGAACTGGTTGGGCGGCGGGAAGTGGCACGCCTCGGCCTGGCCGCTGGGGCCCCGGCCGAAGATGAACCGCTCGTAGTTGTCGCACGGCGCGCCCAGCGACGCCTGGTAATTCATGCCCGGCACGTCGCCGTCGTACCCGGCGGCCGCGCACGGCGCCACGCCAATCGCGATGCCCGCTGCAGCAGCGGCGCTGAGCAGTTCCCGAATCATGTTCCACCCCGCCTGTCGTCGCCGGTGACCTGCACCAAAGCATATCCATCGGGGCCCGGGCCACAAGACCGTATCCGCCGGACCGTCGGGCAACGAGGAACACGTTCCAATTTCCATCCGGCGATCTTGTGTCAACGCTTCCCAACCGTGGTGCGGCAATGGTTTATTTGCACAAAGACGACTAGACCACTTCGTCATCGAGGAGCGGGCCATGCCAACCGTCGAGCCAACCGCCAAGCCGGTCCCTAATCTCCCGCCCGGATTCGACTTCACCGATCCGGACATCCACGCCGAGCGGCTGCCGGTGGAGGAACTGGCCGAACTGCGGCGGACGGCGCCGATCTGGTGGAACGAGCAGCCGATCGGGGCGGGCGGCTTCGACGACGGCGGCTTCTGGGTGGTCACCAAGCACAAGGACGTCAAAGAGATCTCACTGCGCAGCGACGTCTTCTCCAGCCTGAAGAACACCGCCCTGCCGCGCTACAAGGACGGCACGGTCGGCGAGCAGGTCGAACGGGGTAAGTACGTCCTGCTCAACATGGACGCGCCGCAGCACACCCGGCTGCGCAAGATCATCTCGCGCGCCTTCACCCCGCGCGCCATCGAGCGCCTTCGCGGCGACCTCGCCGAGCGGGCGCGGCACATCGTCGAGGAAGCGGCCGCCCAGGGTCGCGGTGACTTCGTCGAGCAGGTCTCGTGCGAGCTGCCGCTGCAGGCGATCGCCGGGTTGATGGGCGTGCCGCAGGAAGAACGCAAGAAGCTTTTCCACTGGTCCAACGAGATGGTCGGCGACCAGGACCCCGAGTTCGCCACCAACGACGCCATGACCGCGTCCGTCGAACTCATCATGTACGGCATGCAGATGGCCGCCGATCGGGCGAAGAATCCGGGGGAAGACCTCGTCACCAAGCTGGTCCAGGCCGACATCGACGGCCACAAGCTTTCCGACGACGAGTTCGGCTTTTTCGTCATCCTGCTTGCCGTGGCCGGCAACGAGACCACCCGCAACTCCATCACCCAGGGCATGATGGCCTTCACCGATTTTCCCGATCAGTGGGAGCTGTTCAAAAAGGAGCGCCCTGCCACCGCGGCTGACGAGATCGTCCGCTGGGCCACGCCGGTGACGTCATTCCAGCGCACCGCCCTGGAGGACTACGAACTGTCCGGCGTGCAGATCAAGAAGGGCCAGCGCGTGGTGATGGTCTACCGCTCGGCCAATTTCGACGAGGACGTGTTCGAGGACCCGTTCACCTTCAACATTCTTCGTGACCCCAACCCGCACGTGGGATTCGGTGGCACCGGCGCGCATTACTGCATCGGGGCTAACCTGGCGCGGATGACCATCGACCTGATGTTCAATGCGATCGCCGACGGCATCCCGAACCTGGAATCGATCGGGAAGCCCGAACGGCTGCGGTCGGGCTGGCTCAACGGGATCAAGCACTGGCAGGTCGACTACCACACCGACGGGGCGGCGAAAGAGCCTGTCGCGCATTAGGCTAAGCCGATGCCGACACATCAAGCCGTCCGGGTTCAATCCGTGGGCGGCCCTTTGGAGCTCGCCGACGTAGAAACGCCCCCACCCGGGCGTGACGAGGTCCGCATCGCGGTCACCGCGTGCGGGATATGCGGCACCGACCGCGCCTTCGTGCACGGCGGTTTTCCGGACATGTCCTGGCCGCTGACCCCGGGGCACGAAATCGCCGGGACCATAGCCGAACTCGGCGAGGGCGTGGACAACTTCGCCGTCGGCGACCGCGTCGCGGTCGGCTGGTTCGGCGGTTGCTGTTATCAGTGCGACCCCTGCCGCAAAGGCATTTTCATCCACTGCGTCAACGGCAAGGTTCCCAGCTGGCACTACCCCGGCGGCTACGCGGAATCGGTGACGGTGCCGGCTAGTGCGCTGGCCCGGATTCCATCGGAGCTCACGGACGCTGAAGCCGCCCCCATGGGGTGCGCCGGCGTCACGACCTACAACGCGCTGCGCCACACGAAGGCGCTGCCCGGTGACCGGGTGGCGATCCTGGGCGTCGGCGGCCTCGGCCATCTTGGCCTGCAGTTCGCCCGCGCGATGGGGTTCGAGACCATCGCGATCGCGCGCGGCGCGGGCAAAGCCGAGGACGCAAAGAAATTGGGCGCGCACCATTACATCGACTCCACCAGCGATGACGTCTCCGCCGCACTGCAGGCCCTGGGCGGCGCAACGGTCGTCCTGGGCACCGCCGGCAACTCCCAGGCCATGGCCGACACGGTCGGCGGCCTGGCGCCACAGGGCGAGTTGGTGACCATCGGCGTCACCCCGGACCCGCTGCCCATCAGTCCCGTGCAGCTGATCACGCCGGGAGTGAGCATCGTCGGCCACCCCTCCGGCACGGCCAAAGACATCGAGGACACGATGCATTTCGCGGTCCTGTCCGGTGTCCGCGCCTGGATCGAGGAGTTGCCGCTGTCGCAGGCGGCCGAAGGCTATGCGGCGCTGGAGCAGGGGCGAGCGCACTACCGCACCGTCTTGACGATGTGACTACAGTCGGTCCGTGACCGAGCTATGGACCCTCACCCCATCCGACGGTGAGTTGTTGATCCGCACCGGCGTCACCGGCAGGGCCGCACGGATGGGCCACCGGCTCACCATCGCGATGACGCGCTGGGAAGCCACGGTGGCGTGGGCCGGTGTCGACCCCGTCACCGCCGAGTTGGCCGTCGAGGTCGATTCCTTTGAGGTGCTGCGCGGCGAGGGCGGCGTGAAGGGATTGACCGGGCCGGAAAAGGGTTTGGTGCGGTCCAACGCGTTGAAGTCGTTGGACGCGGCCAGGTTTCCCGGGATCCGCTTCTCCGCACAAAACATCGAGAAGACAGGCGACGGGTACCGGCTCACCGGCCAACTCGAAATTCGGGGAAAGACACGCGATCACGTCATCGAACTGCGCACAGAGGATCTCGGGGATGCGTGGCGCATGTCCACCGAATCGACCGTCCGCCAAACCGATTACGGCGTCAAGCCGTACTCACTGCTGATGGGTTCGCTCAAGGTCGCCGACGACGTGGTGGTGTCCTTCACCGCAACCCACCCGAAAGACGTCTGAACGACGGGGCCGTCGGCGTCAGGGTTGCGGCTGGGCGGGCGCAGGCGCTGCCGAGTCGCCCGCTTGGTCGCCGGTGTCGGCCGGTATGTGCTCGAGCACCCGCGTCAAGTACGGCTGCCGGCCGCTGAGGTCCGGCTGCTGCACCTCCGGCGCGGTCGGTTCCGTGATCGGTTCGCCCGCGGGCACTTTCGCCTGGGGGGTCAAAGGCGCGACGGCCGGCGGCGGCGCCACGGCCTCGGCGACCTGTGGGGTCGGCGCATGCACCGGGTGCCGTGGGGCGGAGTTGCTCGCCGGGGCCAGCTGGAAGCCCACCGCGAGCGATATCGAGGAGACGAACGTGACCACACCGGCGGCCAGAGTGGTCACGGCGCCGGTGTACGGCAGCTTCCGGGGTGCCGCGGGCGTGGCCGCGGGTTCCCCGCCGTCCACCACCAGCTGGTCGTCGGTGAACTCGGTGCTGCGGGCGGCGGTGAGCGCCGCGCCTCTCGCGACTGTCACCTGAGCCATCGCTTGCACGAAAACCGGTACCGGCAGCGCATTTTCAAGTTGCCAGGAGAAACCGTCGATGTCGCTGTGCGCGCCGACGACCACGACCCCGCCGGGTTGCCATCCGTTGCGGTCGAACATGCCGGTCAGCCAGCGCGTCAGTCCGTCGAAGCCGCCGCGCACCTGCTTGGTAGCCGTCTGCGTCTCCCCGCCGTGGGTGTCGACCATGACGACGGTCGTCGAATCGTGTTCGAGGATGCAGACCGCGGTCTGCTCGTAGCCGATCACCGGTGCGATGGCCTGCGCCAGCGTCTCGATAGCCTCGAGTTGGCGGACCGGCACGACGTTGTCGAAGCCGGCGTCGGTCAGCGCTTCCAGCAGCAGCGCGGCCTGCGCGGCTGCCTCGTCGTTCCACGTCACCCCGATGATCCGCAGGCGATGCTCGCTGGCGGCCGCCTGGGCTTCCACCCGCGCGATCTCATCCACCACTTGTTCCGCGGTACTGGCGGCGCGCGCGCCGCGGCCGGTGTGCAGGGCCAGCTCCTGATGATCCAGGATGGTGCCGTCCGCGCCGTGTCCCTCAGCGAGGACCCAGCCGATGGCGGTCGGCGTCACTGATAGCCCAAGTACCGTGTCCAAAACTCATTGCCCCAATCGGTCCCGGGCCTCCGACACCCTCACCCGCACCGACGCGCACCAGAAATCCCTGGTGAGGTGGTTCGTGAGAGCCGGAACGGACCGAGAAAACGTGGTCTCCATCGGCTTGCTTCGTGAGAGCCTACGCGGTCGGCGCAAGTCCGGCTGCCCCGGCTGCCCGGTCGCCCGTCACCGGCCAACCGGCCGGATCACGCGCAGCGGATGCGCCGACTGGACGGGCGGGTGAGGCAACGGACGTCCGCGGGTCAAGCGGCGTCAATGTCGCCGCGCTGTTATCCCGGGGTGAAATGACGCGGGAAAAGCGATATCAAACCGAGATCACCTCGCGTCCCGATCGACATTCTGCCTATTCGCACGGTAAATTCCTGCCTGAGACGTCGATCACATACGACAAGGGGCAGGTATGACAGATCTGAGCGAGATGGTCCGGGCCTGGGGGCGCCGGCTTTTAGTCGGTGTGGCAGCGGCTGTCACCCTGCCGGGCCTGATCGGTCTTGCCGGCGGCGCGCCGACCGCGGGAGCCTTCTCCCGCCCCGGTCTGCCCGTCGAATACCTGCAGGTGCCGTCGGCGGGGATGGGCCGCAACATCAAGGTCCAATTCCAGAGCGGCGGCAACGGCTCCCCCGCGGTGTACCTGCTCGACGGGTTGCGGGCCCAGGACGACTACAACGGCTGGGACATCAACACCCCGGCGTTCGAGTGGTACTACCAGTCCGGCCTGTCGATCGTCATGCCCGTCGGCGGCCAGTCCAGCTTCTACAGCGACTGGTACAGCCCGGCCTGCGGTAAGGCCGGTTGCTCGACGTACAAGTGGGAGACCTTCCTGACCAGTGAGCTGCCGCAATACCTGGCCTCCAACAAGAGCGTCAAGTCGACGGGCAGCGCCGCGGTCGGCATCTCCATGGCCGGTTCTTCAGCGCTGATCCTGGCCGCCTACCACCCGAACCAGTTCATCTATGCGGGTTCGCTGTCGGCCCTGATGGACCCCTCGCAGGGTATGGGTCCCTCGCTGATCGGCCTCGCGATGGGCGACGCCGGCGGCTACAAGGCCAGCGACATGTGGGGCCCGTCGAGCGACCCCGCGTGGCAGCGCAACGACCCCTCACTACAGATCCCGAAGCTGGTGGGCAACAACACCCGCCTCTGGATCTACTGCGGTAACGGCACACCGTCGGAGCTGGGCGGGGCCAACATGCCCGCCGAGTTCCTGGAGAACTTCGTGCGCAGCAGCAACCTGAAGTTCCAGGACGCCTACAACGCGGCCGGCGGCCACAACGCGGTGTTCAACTTCAACGCCAACGGGACCCACAGCTGGGAATACTGGGGAGCTCAGCTGAACGCCATGAAGCCGGACCTGCAGGGCACCCTGGGTGCCACGCCCGGCGGCGGCGGATAACCACCACCTGACCCGAGGTCGCTACTGCGCCTGACGACGACGCCGTCGGGCGCAGTAGCACGTCGTGGTCCCTTGGTCTGAGCCCTTCACCTCGGCCGGGGGAATTGGTCGGTGACATCGGTCCACGTCGTGGCGTCGCGGCGATGGTCGTTCATGTTCCGGCATTCGCCGTAGACCCGTAGGACGCCCAGCCCCGGTTCGTCGTCGTGGCGGTAGATGATCACGGTGACGCTGTCCTTGGTGAGCGTCCTGGCCCACGCATGATTGTTGGGCGGCAGGCCCTCGGCCCAGCCGTGCCCGGCCAGCGTCGCGGCGATTCGGGCGAAGTAGGCGTCGGCCGGTGCCTCCGCGGGCACCGCGAACGTCAGGTAGACCGAGCCTTGATACGGCGGGTTGTCGCGGTCTTTGCAGGACATCAGCGCGTAGCCGGCCGACGACGTCTGCAGGCCCGTCACGGCCACGACGCTCTGGGCCGCCTGAACGGCCTGAGCCCTCGACTGGCCGTCGCTGACCGGGCTGACGGGATGCTCGAGGGCCTCGGCCGGCGTCGAATGGAGGCGATCGACCAGCAGGAACAGTGCGCCCAGCAGCAGCGGGATCGCCAGCGCAACAGCGATCAGCGCGCGAATCTGCTTCGAGCGCAACGTCTTCCCACGCATTCCGCCAACGCGGCGTGGGCCGCGGCTGTCCATGGTCGACGACATCAGCAATTCAGGCTAACGCCGAAAGGCCCGGATGCCCGGGGCTGCCGCAGAATCATGGCTATGAACAGCCGCCGCATCACCCGGATCGCCCGCTGCTGCGGCGGCGTGATCGGCGGGATGGCGATCCTGGTCGCAGCGCCGGTGCGGGCGGACGAGACCAGTCCACTGCACGATTTGGTCGACGCCGCGGCGCAGCGGTTACAGATCGCCGAGCCGGTGGCCGCCTTCAAGTGGACCACCCACGGGGCCATCGAAGACCAGGTCCGCGTCCGGCAAGAACTCGCGAACATGGCCGCCCAGGCCGCCGCCCGGCAGATCGATCCCGATTACGTCACCCGGATCTTCGGCGACCAGATCAGCGCTACCGAGGGCATCGAATACGCCCGGTTCGCGGATTGGAAGCTCGACCCCGCGGCGGCCCCCACCGGGGCGGAGGATCTGTCGGCGTCCCGATCGTCGATCGACACCCTCAATCAGACGATGCTGTCCCAGGTGGTGACCGGGTGGGACCTGCTGCACTCGCCGGCATGCCCCGGGCAGCTCGACCTCGCCAGCCGCGAGGTCACCGGCGCGCGCCGGCTCGACGGTCTCTATCAACGGGCGCTGGCGTTAGCGACTCGGTCATATTGCCAGCAATAATTTAGTTTTTCCTCATCGCTTTCTAACACTTTCTTTCGCCTTCGCAATAAGCGCATATCCGCAGATAGAAGGCCAATCTCGTGGCATTTTCGAATAGGTAACGCTTTGGCCACGGCGGCCGAAATCCAGGACATGAAAATTCTCTGCAAGCCTCTCGTCAAGTCCCTGGCGGTCGGCGGGTTCGTTGCAGCGTCGATAGCTTCGTCCACCGGTGTGGCCACCTCGGCCCCCACCCCCAACTGGGACGCGATCGCCCAGTGCGAATCCGGTGGCAACTGGCACGCCAACACCGGAAACGGCGAATACGGTGGGCTCCAATTCAAACCGGGCACCTGGGAACGCTACGGCGGTGTCGGCAACCCGGCGGCCGCGTCCAGGGAGCAGCAAATCGCCGTAGCCAACCGGGTTTTCGCCGACCAGGGTGTGGAGGCTTGGCCCAAGTGTGGCGCCGCCTCGGGCCTGCCGATCGGCTGGTACTCGCACCCGGCGCAGGGCATCAAGGAGATCATCAACGGGCTGATCCAGGCGGCGGTCCCGCGCTGACGATCAACCACCGTCGCGGTCTATGACCGGACAGCAAGCTGTGTTTGGATCAGGCCATGGAAGGTTCGGCGACTGTTCACATGGCGGCGCCCGCGGACAAGATCTGGGATCTGATCGCAAACGTCGGCAATATCGGACGGTTCTCCCCCGAAGTGTTCGAGGCCGAGTGGCTGGGCGACGCGAATGGTCCCGCTCTCGGCGCCAAATTCCGCGGTCACGTGCGGCGTAACGAGATCGGGCCGGTGTATTGGACGACGTGCGAGATCACCGCGTGTGAGCCCGGCCGCGAATTCGGCTTCGCGGTGCTGCTCGGCGATCGGGCGGTCAACAACTGGCACTACCGATTGGCGCCAAGCGGCGGCGGCACGGACGTCACGGAATCGTTCCGGCTCAACCCGGCGCCATGGCTGGGCATCTACTGGTTGCTCGGTGGTTTTCTGCGCAAGCGGCGCAACGTTCGGGACATGACGAAAACGCTGAACCGCATCAAAGACGTGGTCGAAGCGGACTGACGCGCCGTGAAATCGATCTTCATCACCGGCGCGGGCAGCGGCATGGGCCGGGAGGGCGCAAAGCTGTTCCACGCCAAGGGCTGGCGAGTCGGCGCCGTGGACCGCAACGACGACGGCCTCACGACGCTGCGAGAAGAACTGGGCGACCGGCTGTGGACCCGCCGGGTTGACGTGACGGACAAGGCGGCGCTCGAGGGCGCCCTGGCCGACTTCTGCGCCGGCAACAGCGGCGGCGGGCTCGACATGATGTGGAACAACGCCGGCATCGGTGAATCCGGGTGGTTCGAGGACGTGCCGTACGAGGCCGCGATGCGCCTCGTCGACATCAATTACAAGGCCGTGCTCACCGGCGCCTACGCATCGTTGCCGTATCTGAAGAAGACGCCGGGCAGCCTGATGTTCTCGACGTCGTCTTCGTCGGCGACCTACGGCATGCCGCGCCTGGCCGTGTATTCGTCGACCAAGCACGCGGTCAAAGGGCTGACCGAGGCGCTGAGCGTCGAATGGGGCCGGCACGGCGTCCGCGTCGCGGACGTTCTCCCGGGCCTGATCGACACCGCGATCCTGACCACGACGACCAACCACTCCGACGACCGCGCGGCGCCGATGACGGCGGAGGAACTGCAGGCCGTCGCGCCGAAGAAGGGCATGCTGCGGTTGATGCCGGCAAGCAGTGTGGCGGAAGCGGCGTGGCAGGCTTACCACCACCCGAAGCGGTTGCACTGGTACGTGCCCAAGAGCATTCGCCTGATCGACTTGTTCAAGGGTCTGAGCCCGGAGTTCGTCCGACGCAGCATCGTCAAATCCCTACCCGCGCTGATGCCCAAGCGGCAGTGAAGGAGGTGAACCGGTGCGACACCGGTTACACGCGGTTGTTCTCGTTCTCATCGCCGGTGTCGGCGTCGCGGGTTGCGGCGCGGCGCCGACGGTACCCCGGAAGGCGGCCCGTCTGACCATCGACGGCGCCACCCACACGACACGCCCGCCGGCATGCAGCCAGAACCAGCAGTACCGCACGATCGACATCAAGGACCGTGACGGCGGCGTCGAGGCGGTGGTGCTGACCAGCGGCTACCGAGCGATGCCCCAGTGGGTGAAGATCCGCAACGTCGACGGGTTCACCGGCAGCTTCTGGGAAGGCGGGGTGGGCGACGCGCACGCCGACATCACCAACGACGCGTACACGATCACCGGCAGCGCGTACGGCATCAACAGCAGCAACCCCGACAAAGTGGTGACGACAGAGTTCAAGATCATCGCCGAGTGCTGACCCGGCGGGGCGTCCGGGCCTAGGCTCGGTGACATCGACCGAGGGAGGCGCCGGTGAAGGAGCGATTGCACTGGTTTGCGATGCACGGTTTCATCCGGGGCGTCGCGACGCTCGGGGTCCGGCGGGGTGACCTGCACGCCAGGCTGATCGCCGACCCGCGGGTCGCCGCCGATCCGGTTCCGTTCTACGACCAACTGCGGGCAGCGGGGCCGTTGGTCAAGGGCCGCGTCAGTTACCTGACCGTCGACCACGCCCTCGCCCACGAGCTGTTGCGGTCCGACGACTTCCGCGTGCTGGTGTTCGGAGCGAACCTGCCACGGCCGCTGCGGTGGCTGGAGGGCCGCACCCGCGACGATCTGCTGCATCCGCTGCGCGCCCCGTCACTGCTCGCCGTCGAGCCGCCGGACCACACCCGCTACCGCAAGACGGTGTCGGCGGTATTCACTCCCCGGGCGGTCGCCGCGCTACGAGATCGCGTCGAGCAGACCGCCGCCGGCCTGCTCGATCAGCTGGCCGCCGAGTCCGGCGCCTCCGACGTCGTTGACATCGTGGGGCGATATTGCTCGCAACTTCCGGTCGCGATCATCAGCGACATCCTCGGCGTCCCCGAACGAGAACGGCCGCGCGTCTTGGAATTCGGTGAGCTCGCGGCACCGAGCCTGGACATCGGCCTGACGTGGCGGCAGTACCGCAGCGTGCAGCGCGGGCTCGCCGGCTTCAGCTCCTGGCTCGCCGAGCATTTGAGCGAGTTGCGGCGCACCCCGAGCGACAACTTGATGAGCCAGCTGATCCAGATAGCCGAAAGCGGTTCGGCCGAAACATATTTGGATCAGAACGAGCTGCAAGCGATCGCCGGACTGGTGTTGGCGGCCGGGTTCGAGACCACGGTCAATCTGCTGGGCAACGGGATCCGCATGCTGCTGGACGCGCCGGGCCGCCTTGACGCCTTGCGCCAACGGCCCGAGCTGTGGCCCAACGCCGTCGAGGAGATATTGCGGCTGGAGTCGCCGGTGCAGCTGACCGGGAGGGTGGCGCTGAACGACGTCGAGTTGGCCGGCGAACAGCTGCGCCCGGGCGACTTGGTGATCGTCTATCTCGCCGCCGCCAACCGCGACCCGTCGGTCTTCGACGACCCGCACCGCTTCGACATCGAACGGCCCAACGCGGGAAGGCATCTCGCGTTTTCCGGCGGCCGGCACTTCTGCCTGGGCGCGGCGCTGGCGCGCACCGAGGGCGAAGTCGGGCTCCGAACCTTCTTCGACCGTTTTCCCGAGGTGCGCGCGGCGGGTGCGGGAAGCAGGCGCGACACGCGTGTACTGCGGGGCTGGTCGTCTCTACCGGTGGCGCTGGGGCCGGCGCGGTCGATGGCTCGCGTGGACGGCTAGGGCTTCCCGCCGAGGGAATCGCCGCGCCATCGAAAAGCGAAGAGCGCGAGAATGATCGCCGTCGGCAGGGCGCCCGCCGCGAAGATCGCCACCTGCCAGACCCACCCGACCGCCTTACGGGCCAAGCCTTCGCTGTGGATCACCTCGTCACCGGCCGGTGTCCTGGCCGCGCAGCCGCGTGTCTTCGCCCACCAGTCGTCGCGTGTCAGCCGGTAGCCGTTGGCGGCCACCCAGTCGCGACAATCCTGGCTGGTGCCCCAGTATCCGTAAGCGATGGCCCCGCATATCCCGGCCAGCATCGCGGCCACGGCGATCGCGATCAGGATCTTTGCCCGTCCGCTCATGGATCTCATCCTTCAGGGTCCGGTGGGTGTTGACACCTGTGCGGTTACCGAGTTTATTTGCGCTATGACAGAAACCTCTATGATCTCGGTCGAGGACGCCGTACTCGGGTTGTGGCGGGCGCTTTCGCGGCGGGATTGGGACGCGGTCAAGACGTTCCTGTCCGATGACTGCCTGTACGTCGACATGCCGGTGCCCGCGCTGTCGGCGCGCGGACCGGAAGACATCGTCAAGCGGCTCAAGATGGGTCTCGAGCCCCTGGCGGGCTACGAGAATCACGACGGAGTGCTGGTGTCCAACGGTTCCGACGTGATGTATGAGCATTCCGAGACATGGACGTTCGCGTCGGGCGAGCAAGGCGTGCTGCGGTTCGTGACGGTCCACAAGGTCTTAGACGGCAAGATCACCGTCTGGAAAGACTATTGGGACATGAACTCGTTGGTGGCCTTCGCTCCCCCGAACCACTTCGAGAACCTCGCAAACGCGGACACCAGCTGGGTATTCGACGCTTCGGGGCTGGTCTGACGAGTCGTGTCGCCAACGACGGCCGGCCATTCCTCGATCATCAGGGGGTCGGTGTCGCGCTCAAGCGTTCGGTCGTTCCGGGAATGCCGTTGGTGATTCGACGTGAACGCAGTGGACGGCACGGGGTTCGGAATCGGAGCTCAAGCGCCGTCATCGCGGAGTGAGCCTGAAGTAGCCGTAGAGGTGGGCCTGATCCCCCGCCGATGTCCCGATGGTCTGCTTTACGAGCCCAGCCACGACGATGGCGTCGTTGTTGAACCATTGACGGGGCCCGTCGTGTCGGTAAAGGTCATACGTGACTTCGTAGTTGGACGACCAACCCTTGTCCTTCAGTGCATAGCCTGACGAACCGAGATATGCCCTGACGCTATTTCGCAAAGCGTCCCAGACGAAGTCAGCCGTGGTCGCGGATTGCGCGAGGCCGCCGGGGTCGCGCGCAACGGTGCCAGCGACATCAGCTCCGCCCGGCAGCGCGTTCTATATGCCGTCGAAGAAGCTGAGAACGCAAGCTTCAATGTGGGGGAAGACCTTTCAGTCACTGCGTATCTGCACGGCGCCTCACCCCAGGTGTCCCAGGCCCGAATCTGCGACAGCGTGGCCGTCACGACTTCACCGGCCCGGCGTCACGGCGGCCATCTCTTCGGCCGCAGCGGGTTCCTGGCTGGCGTAACCGGTGGCCGCCTTCTCGACGCCGAAGGCCGTTGCTCGAGCCCGGTCACTCAAGACCGTCGCCGCATTGGTGATCGCCTGGTTGACTCCAGCCACCGCCGCGGCGGTGGCCTGAAACGGCTGCCCCGGTAACGGCGGTCAGGTCGGTGCTGCGGTTGCGCCATCGACCGGCCGCACCCCTCAGGCGGTCGGGTACGACCTGCACCTCACCCGTTTCCACCTGCAGGATTTTATGGTGGTGCGTGGCCGGACGCTATTCACCTCGAGGCTGGCCTGTCGGGTTCGCGAGCGACCGGGTCAGAGCCCGTAAAGTCCGGCGGCGTTGCCGTGGGCGATCAGGTCGACCACGCGGATGGCGTCGCGCTCGCTCCACTCGTCGTCGGCCACGAAACCATCTAGCACGCGGTGAATCGCCTTGCGCCACAGGGCCGCGCCGAGGAAGTGGAGTTCCGCGGGACCGAACCCGTCCGACGAGTAGAGGATCTTCCGGAAGGGCGCCAGCTCGAGTAGCCGGGCCACGAACGCCGGTGAGCGCGCTCCGAGCTGGTTCACGCTCAACCCGCCGTCGACATAGACGTTGTTGAAGGCCTGCGCCAGATACCCGGCCTCACGCTCATACGGGTAGCAGTGCAACAACACGATCGGGGTGTCCCCCGACTGCCGCAGGAAGTCGAGCAGCAGCAGCGGGTTGGCCTTGTGCAGGTCGCAGTCCCGGTCGCCGAGGCCGACGTGGAATTGCAGCGGCTTGCCCAGCCGCAGCGCCCGGTGCAACCCGAAACACAGCAGCACCCGGTCCCGTAACCGGGTACCGCCGCTGTCGCGCCACCGGTCCGCGGCCTCGGCGACGTGCGCGGCCGGCGGCTCGCTCAGGTCGCCGTCAAACCCTCCTCGGTAGGCCAGGATCGACTTGGTGCCGACGGCCGTCGCTGCGCGCCGCTGAAGGATGTCGTCGAACGCCGCCGCGTAGTCGCCCGGTGCCTGCGCGGCCTGTTCGGCCACCTGCTCGAGGCGGATCACCTCGTGTGCGCGGCCACCGGACAGTTCACCCACGTCGGCCGGGCCGGCGGTCTCGGCGCCGATGCCGGTGTCCAGCAGCCAGTCGCTCACTCCCGCGGCCGGCAGGAACAAGTGGGCCAGTTCGGTCTCGCTGAACCGGCTGCGGCGCTCCCAATAGGATTGCGGATCAACGTGTCTGGGCAGGCCCAGAACCGGTGCGCAGTGAGCGCGCACCGCAAAGCCGAGTTGGGAGTCGAAACCCGGGCCCGTGATCGGTTCGGTGTTCGCCTCGTTGAGCGCGTTCTCGAATCGTGGCAAGTCCCCCGCCGCCAACCAGCAACCGTGGACGTGCTGATCGATCAGCGTCACTGCGCCGATGTGCCGGGCCAGCGCGGAACGGTCGGTCACCATGGCGGGACCCGTCACAGGCTCCACGCCATGCGGAACTTTTCCGCCAATCGCTCGGTGTCAAGATCGCCGTACCGCTCGTGTTCCAGACGGCGGACCGCAACCACCATGTCGACCGCCGGGTCGCCCAAAATGCGCCGCAGTAGCTCGGAACGGTCCAGTGCGGCAATCACTTCGGCCTGTCCCCGGTGCAGGCTCACGATGCCGTCGCGATCGCGGTCGGAATCGGACAGGGAAGCCGGGTCGGTGGTGATCTCCGGTGGCAGCGGGGCTTGGCGGTTGATCCCATCCAGGGCCAGCCCCAGGATCGCCGCCGACGCCAAGTAGGGGTTCGCGGACGGGTCGATGATCTTCACCTCGACGTTTCCGCCGCGCGGGTTGGCGGGCCCATCCGTGATGAATCGCACCGCCGCCTCGCGGTTCTCGGTTCCCCAGCACGCGTACGCCCCGGCCCAATTGCCGGGCTGCATTCGCAAGCCGGACACGATCGACCCGCACAGCGCGCCCTGCGCCTCGGACAGTCCCGCAACCACCCCCGCGACCGCGCTCTCCCCCGCGGCCGTCATACCCCGGGTGCCCGAACCGTCGGAGAACAGCGGCCCCTCCGGCATGGTCAACGAAAAATGTTGGTGCGCACCTGATCCGACGCCACCGGCGAACGGCGCCGGCGACAAGCTGATGCGAACCCCGTGGCGGCGGGCCACGCGCCCGACGATGAGCCGCAACAGCACCAGCTGGTCGGCCGCGGCCACCGGGGCTCGTGGCTCCAGCGAAAGTTCGAACTGGTTGGCACCGTACTCGGGGTGGAACTGCTCGATCGCGATGCCCGCCGCGGCCGCCGACCGGGTGACCTCACGGACGAACGCCTCGTGCTCCAGCACGCCGGCGAGGCCGTATTGCGCCCACGACGTCGACGGGAGCCGGCCACCGTCGGGGGCTACCAGAAGGAATTCGACCTCATGGCCGACGATCGCCTCGATCCCGGCCTCTGAGAGCGCGGTCTCGATCCGGCTCAGCGTGCCGCGCGCGCAGGCGGGGACGGGCGCGCCGTCCTGGGTGAAGAACGAGGCCGGCGCCCACGCGAGCCCGTCGCCGACGATGCGCAGGGCCGCCAGGTCGATGCGGAGGCGTTGGTCGCCGATCACGCCCACATCACGGGTGAAGGCGATGCCGCTCTGGTCGATCGCGAACGCGTGCCACGAGGGGCTGGCGCCGAGGCCGGGATCGGCGAACGCGTTAGTCCGCCGGATCGGAACGGTCTTGGCCAGGGTCAGCCCGGCGGGGTTCACGACGGTGCCGACCACGGTGTCGACGCCCTGGGCCTCCAGCTCGGCGATCGAGGCGGCGGCAAGCGGTGTGCCGGTCATGGCAGTCATTGTGCAGGGTCGCGACGCCACGGCTCGCGAATTCAGTTCTGCCGGGGGGTCAATTCGGTGACGAACCGATCGAGGAAGCCGTCCACCGGCGCGCCACCCGCCGGGCGAATGACGAACTTGGTCAATCCCGCGTCGATGTAGGCGTCCAACTGCCGATGCAGCTGGTCCCACCCGGCGGCGATCAGCTCGGCGGGATCGACGTCGGGGCGGCGCGTCCGGGCCGCCGCAGCCAGTCCGGCAGGTAACTCGTCGGACCCGTCCACCACGGCCAATGAGATCCCGAAGTGATCGGGGTCGATCTGCCGGCCCGCTTGCTCCGCCGCGCGTTCGATCGCCTCCCGGCCCGCCCGCGCCTCCGCCGGCGTCAGAAAACTTCCCAGCCAGCCGTCAGCCAGCGCGCCGATGCGCCGGAACGCCGCCGGCGCCGAGCCGCCGAGCCAAAGGTCGAGCGGAGGGTCCGGCCTGGGCTTGACCGCGGCCTCGCTGAAGGCGAAGTACCGGCCGCTGTAACTCGCCGACTCTTCGACCAGCACCGAGCGCAGCACCCGTAGCGACTCGTCGAACACCGCGGCCCGTTCCCCGTTGGGAACCACGAACACCTCGCGCTCGGCCGGCAACGCCGACCGCAGGCCGAAGACGGGAAGGACCCGCTTCGGCGCCAGGGCCGCCAACGACGCCAATTGTTTGGCCACCAGGACCGGATGCCGCCCCGGAAGCACGGCCACCGAGGTGCCGACCTTCAACCGGGTCGTCCGGGCCAGCGCGTAGGCCATCCCTACCGCGGGATCGACCGCCGGGGTGTACACCAGCTCGGAGAACCACAGCGAGTCGACCCCGCTGGCCTCCAGGTGATCGACGATGGGGGCCAATCGATCCGGAGCGGTATCCACACCCAGGCCGACGCCGAAGCGAACCTTCACTCGTGGAGCAACACCGTGGTGTCGGGGTTTGTGCCCGCGAATCGCCCGCGCGGGAGCGGCTATGCGCGACTGGGAATGGTCAGCTTGCAGGCTTGGCCGATGTCGAGGGTCCGCAACACGCGGCCCATGCCGACCCACAGCGCGCAAGACAGGGCCAAGTCGGCCAGCAGCTCGTCGGAGAAGTGTTCGGAGCACCGGCTCCAGAAGTCTTCGTCGTCGCGCAGGGCGGTGTGGTCGGTGGCGAAGCGGTCCGCGAACTCGGCCGCCAGCCGCTCCTGATCGCTGTAGCCGGGCCAGGTACGCCACTGCAGGGCGTGGTCGTACAACTCTTCGTCGACGCCGGCGGCGGGCCCGTCCTCGTCGCGGGTGTTGACGCAGACGACGCATTCATTCCGATGGGCGATCACGGCGCGGGCCAACTCGCGGGTGCGCAGCGGCAACCGGTTCTTGGTGTAGACCGCGTTGCTGAAGCCGCCGAGGGCGCCGCCGATGTCAGGAGACTTCGCAAACCAGCCGGCCAGGTCGTCGTCAGCAAATGTTCCGATTCGGCTCATGGCGTGATGGTACGCCCGCGCCACCCGTTTCAGGGTATGGGCACCGGGATCTTCGTGGTGGGCCGGTCGTCGCTCCAGTCCTGTTGCGCGAGAACGCGGCCCGCGACTCGATTCAGCGCCGCTTCGACCGCGCGACGATCCGGTCGTCCGTCGAATTTCGGTGACCGGGCGAGCTTGTCGACCAGCCAGCCCACCAGCAGCGAGTGCACGTAGTCCACTTGCTGGGCCCCCGCGGGTGTCAGCCACAGCTGGTCGCCGTCGCCCCGGGCGTATCCGGTCGCGATCAGGCGCGAGAAGGTGGGCTCCAAGACCTCGAACGGTATCCGTAGGTAGTCGGCGATGTCGGTGAGCCGGGCGGTGCCGTACATCTGTCCGAAGCGGTTGATGCGCAGGACGCCCCACAATCCGGCCACGTCGAGTCGGCAGTCGGGTCGCATGGCGATGCTGCGCAATCGCATGCCGGGCGCACCGCGCAGCATGCGTTCGACGGCGCCTTCCAGCATCTGTTCCGGTGTCTCGGTGTTCGGCATGCCGAACGCATCGCCGAGATCGATTGTGCTGTCGTGCATTTCCCGCAGGGGGACCTCCCGCAGGAACAACGCCAGGACGAACCCCGCCAGCGCGACCGGAACCGCCCATCCGAACACCTGGGTGAGCGACTCGGAATAGGCGGAGACGATCGGAGCGGCCGCCTGGCGGGGCAACCGGTGCAACGCCTCCGGCGACGCGGCAGCTGCGGCCGGCGCATGGCTCGCCACCATCGCCGGGCCGATCCGGCTGTGCAGGAAATTCGTGAACAGTGAACCGAAGATGGCGGCGCCGAACGAGCTGCCGATCGTGCGGAAGAAGGTGACGCCGGAGGTCGCGACGCCGAGATCGTCGAAGTCCACGGTGTTCTGCACGATCAGCACAAGGGTCTGCATGCACATCCCGATGCCGGTGCCGAGGACGACGAGGAACAGCGACTGAACCAATACCGATGTCGACGGGTCCATCCGCGACATCAAAAAGAACGCCACCGCCATGACGGCGGTGCCGCCGACGGGAAAGACCTTGTATCTGCCCGTGCGGCCGACGATGACACCACTGCCCATCGACGTGGTCAGCATCCCGATCACCATCGGCAACGTGCGCAGGCCCGACGTGGTGGCCGAGACGCCGTCGACGAACTGCATGTACGTCGGCAGGAACGTCAGGGCGCCCAGCATCGCGAAACCGACCACGAAGGACAGCACGCAGCACACCGTGAACACCGGACTGCCGAACAGCCGGGTCGGCAGAATCGGCGCGGCGGCGCGGCTTTCCACCCAGGCGAATACGCACAACGCGATCACCGAGCCGACGAACAGGCCGATGATCGTGGGCGATCCCCACGGGTAGGTGGTCCCGCCCCAGCTGGTCGCCAGTGTCAGCCCGGCGGCGCCCAGGCCGACGAACACGATGCCGGTGTAGTCGATGACTGGCTTGGTGCGGTCGGACAGCGCCGGGATGGCGGCGGCCGCCACGAAGAAGACCACGACCGAGATCGGCACGTTGATCCAGAACGCCCAGCGCCAGGTGAAGTGGTCGGTGAAGTAGCCACCGAGCAAGGGACCGATCACGGTCGTGACGCCGAACACCGCGCCCATCGCGCCCTGGTATCGGCCGCGGTCCCGCAGCGGGATCACCTCGCCGATCAGCGCCATGGCGGTCACCATGAGTCCCCCGCCGCCGATGCCCTGCAGCGCGCGTGACGCGACCAGCATGCCCATCGAGCTCGAGAGCCCACACAGCACCGATCCCGCGACGAAGAACACGACGGCCGACTGGAACACCCGCTTGCGGCCGAACAGGTCACCGAACTTGCCGACGAGGGCGGTGCTGACGGTCGAGGCGAGCAGGTAGCTGGTGACCACCCACGATTGATGGCCTGCGCCACCAAGATTGGCGACGATGGTGGGCAACGCGGTCGCCACGATCGTCTGGTCCAGCGCGGCCATCAGCATGCCGAGCAGGACCGCCACGAAGATGAAATTGCGCCGCCGCAAGTCGACCGCGACGTCCCCGGGCCCGGAATCCGAAGCACGGCCGGCCGGAGCCGCCGCTGGTGTCGCCCTCGTCATGCCCGCCTTCCCACGGATTTCGATGGTATTGAGTGCCCACGGTCAACCCGTGGCAACCAAAACCGCGAAAGGCGTGCGCGGTGTTAGCTCGGCGGCCTCGAGACGCACTGCGCCGAGTAGAGCTCCACACCGAGCTTGTCCATCAACTCCAGCTGCGTCTCGAGGTAGTCGATGTGCTTCTCCTCGTCCGCCACGATCTCTTCCAGCAAGTTGGCGCTCGTGGTGTCCTGCTTCTCGCGGCACATGATGATGCCGGGCTTGAGCCGGTCCATCACCTCGTACTCGATGGCCAGGTCGGCCTCGAACTGCTCGCGCAGCGTCTGGCCGATGCGCAGGGAGAAGAGCCGCTGGTAGTTGGGCAACCCGTCGAGCAGCAGAATGCGGTCGGTGATCGCCTCGGCGTGCCGCATCTCATCGAAGGACTCGGCCCGGGTGTGCTCGGCGAGCTCGGTGAAGCCCCAGTTGTCCTGCATTTTGGAATGCAGGAAGTATTGGTTGATCGCGGTGAGCTCGCCGGTCAGCTGCTCGTTGAGCAAGCGCAAAACATCCGGATCCCCTTGCATGATCACTCCCCTGCGGTGACGTGTAATCGGTGGTCATTCTCGGCGCCCGGCCGTGTGCGCTGGGCGCACACGCCGTGCCGGGTCGTACTCGCACTTTGCCACGGCGGGTTGCAATCTGCCAGCAAGGTATGGCTGTGCTCAGAGTGTGTCGTGCGGAACCCGGAGGGTCGATGTTGCTAGCGGGTAAGGTTAGACTGCGCTAATGAACTTAGGTTAGACTCAACTAATACTGGGTCTCGGTTCGGTACTTTTCCGGCCACCCCACCACAGGGGACGCCGAGAAGGAGGACGAAGTGCGCGCGGTTGGCCACGCCGTCGACGAAGGGAACGCCGCCCCCCTGCGGGGGATGCGCTGATGTACGTGTGCCTGTGTGTCGGCGTGACCAACCACACGGTGTCCGAGTTGGTCGCGCGCGGCGCCTCCACCTCCAAAGAGGTCGCCGCCGCGTGTGGCGCCGGGGGCGACTGCGGCCGCTGCAAGAGGACCCTGCGGGCGATCATCGCCGCGTCGGCGAATCTGGAGACCGCCGCCCCGTCGCATTGAGGCGCCGCCCGCTCAGCGGGCCTTGTTGAAGTCCGCCAGCGCCGCGGCGTTGGCCTGCGCACCCATCAGTTCGGCGAAGTGCGCGTTCTCCCGCGCGCTGGCCGCAGCGATCTCCGGGCGCACCGGTTCCAACATCGTGTGCTTGACCGCCATCAAGCTCGAAATGGGGCGGCTGGCAAGGATTTCCGCGTGACGGCGGGCTGCGGGCAACAGATCCTCGGGATCGCACACCCGCCAGACCAGCCCCATCCGCAGCGCCTCCTCGGCGTCCACCCATTCCGAGGACATCAACAGCCAGGCGGCGTTCTGCCGGCCCACCAGCTGTGGCAGCAGATAGGAGGAGGCCGCCTCCGGCGCCACGCCCAGGCTGGTGAACGGACACTTCAGGCGGGCCGTCGATGACATGAAGGCCAGGTCGGCGTAGCCCAGGATCGTGGCACCGATGCCGACGCCGACGCCATTGACCGCACAGACGAGCGGTTTGGGGAACGCGCTGAGGGCATCGATCAGCCCGGTGAAGCCGTGACGACCCGGGGTGAAGTCGGGATCGGTGATGCGGGCCTGCATCTCGGCGAGGTCGGTGCCGGCGCTGAAGCCGCGGCCCGCCCCGGTCAGCAGCACCACGGCGACGCCGGGATCCTCGGCGGCGGCCAGCAGCGCGTCCGCGGTGGCGTCGTACAGGGCTTCGTTGAATGCGTTCAGCGCCTCGGGCCGGTTCAGCGTGAGGGTGCGCACCCGTTGGTCATCATCGATCTGCAGCGTCACGGCTGCAGCCTAACGACGTCAGCCGTTGCTGTAGACGCGGGTAGGCGCGATCAACACGACGGCCCGCCACTCCCGGGCCATGACGCGGTCGTAGGTGTCCCAGTCGTCGTGGGTGCCGCCCGCGGCGGTGAAAACCTCGCGGAGCAACAGCCGCAGCTGGTCGTCGGTGGTCAGCCAGGGCTGCGTGTCGTCCGGGCCGGCCAGCTCCGCGCGGCCCTCGACGGTCGCCCACTGCCATCCGTTGCGGAAGGTGACCGCCAGCTGCGGTCGCTCCCGCAGGTTGGCCAATTTGACCTTGCCGTAGGTGGTGAAGCCCAACACGTCCCGACCGCTTTGGGGATGCGGCAACAGGCCGACGTTGACCAGCGACGCCTGCACCGTCGCGTCGGCACGAACGGTGGAGACGACCGCCAGCCCGTTTTCCGCCGCGGCCAAGGCGACGGCGTCGCGCAGTGTTGTCATGTGGGTTCCTCGATGAATGGTGTCTTGAAGACGTAGCGGCTGGTGGGCACGGTGTCGATGTTCTCGTTGGCGCCGAATGCCGTGGTGCTCGCGACCATTCGGCCAAGCCTGTCCTGCAGGTCGGCGTCGTCGGCGGCACCGAAGAACGCCTTGAGATCGGTGATCGCCTCCGCGGGAAACAACTCTTCGACGATGCCCGCGATTCCCGGCGCGTCCGGGGTGAGGGTGCGCACCACCCAGTTCTGGGTGTAGCCGAAGGTGGACTGCGTCTCGATGGCCACCGAGGTGTGGTCGCGCTGCCACCGGTTCAGCCAGGTCGCCTGGTTCAGGCCGTCGGGCTGGCGCAGCAGCGCGATGTTGGCCAAACCCGTTGTTCGAGCGCCTGATTCGGTTACCGGCGCCTTCAGCGGGACCGACTCCGTCACCAGGTACGCGGCAAGCTGCTCGCATTCGGCCTCGAGCAGCGTAAAAGCCGCCGCCATCTGCTCGCCATAGCACTGTTGGGTCCACATGCTCACCACCGCTGCAACCGGCGGATCCAGCGTCGTGAGCGTCATCAGCGAATGGCGCACCGCGTCGTCGCGGACGTTGACCGACAACCCCGGCAGACCCAACCCCAACAGGGCGTCGGCCACGGGGCCCCGTTGGCGGGCGCACCACTGTTCGTCCGAATCGGAACGCATGAGGACGGCGATGACCTTTTCCATAGGCAGAACCTACCTGCCGGGTGGACGGCCTGAGCCGGGCTATTTGACGAGCCGCACCTGGTGCTCGCCGCTGATCAAGGTGCCGATGGTCTTGGCCAGCTGCCGGTAGGAATCGTCGCGGCCGCTGGACGAGCGGTACACCAGACCGATGCGCCGTCCGGGGCGGGGTGCGGCGAACTGCGCCAGGCCGAGGCGGCTGCGGGTCGCCTCGACCGGCACCGCGCTCTGCGGGATCAGCGTGACCCCCAGCCCGCCGGTCACGCATTGCACGGCGGTGGCCAACGAGGCTGCGCGGGTGTTGGCCAGCTCCGCTCGCACGCCCGCGTTGTGGCACACCTCCAGCGCCTGATCGCGCAGGCAGTGCCCCTCTTCAAGCAGCAGCAAGGGCAGGTCGGCCAATGCCGTGGCCGGCACCCGCCGTTTTCCCGACAGCGGGTGTCCGGGCGGCAGCGCGAGGACGAAATCCTCATCGTAGATCGGGATCGCGGTGACGCCGCCGGCGTCGGCGGGAAGCGCGATCAGCGCCGCATCCAGCGCCCCTTCCCGCAGCACCGTCAACAGCCGTTCGGTCTGGTCTTCCGTTACCCGCAATGTCATCCCGGGAAATTGCTCGGCGAGGCCGGCCAGCACGGTCGGTAGGACGTAGGGCGCCACCGTCGGGATCAGCCCCAGCCGCATCCCGGCCTGTAGCGGGTCGGACGAGCCGGCGGCGGCGGCGGAGAACGCGTCCACCGCCTCGATCACGGCCTGGGCCCGCGGCAGCAGCTCCGCGCCCTCGGCCGTCAAGAGGACACGCCGGGTCGACCGCTCGATGAGCAGGGTGCCGAGCCCGGCCTCCAGCGCCGCCAGCCCCTGCGACAACGTGGACTGGCTGACACCGAGAGCGGTTGCGGCACCACTGAACTGACGTTTTTCTGCGATGGCGACAAACGCGCGGAGCCCGGCGATCGTCGGCTGATAAATCCTATCGGGCATACCGATAAGTATAGTGGGAAATATCACCTTTACTTCAGCCAGGGCGAACGGCACTATGGGCGATGACCGCTAATCTTGAGTAAATCCAATAAGGAGCGACATGCCTCTGCTGACCATCGGTGACCAGTTCCCCGCCTACGAGCTCACCGCGCTGATCGCGGGCGACCTGTCCAAGGTCGACGCCCAACAGCCCGAGGACTACTTCACCACCGTGACCAACGAGGACTACGAGGGCAAGTGGCGCGTTGTCTTCTTCTGGCCCAAGGACTTCACCTTTGTCTGCCCGACCGAGATTGCCGCGTTCGGCAAGCTCAACGACGAGTTCGCCGACCGCGACGCGCAGGTCCTGGGCGTGTCGATCGACAGCGAATTCGTGCACTTCAACTGGCGCGCCCAGCACGAGGACCTGAAGAAGTTGCCGTTCCCCATGCTCTCGGACATCAAGCGTGAGCTGAGCCTGGCCACCGGCGTCCTCAACGCCGACGGCGTGGCCGACCGCGCGACCTTCATCGTGGACCCCAACAACGAGATCCAATTCGTTTCGGTCACCGCCGGTTCCGTGGGACGCAATGTGGAGGAAGTGCTGCGGGTCCTGGACGCGCTGCAGTCCGACGAGCTGTGCGCCTGCAACTGGCGCAAGGGTGACCCGACGCTGAACGCCACCGAGCTGCTCAAGGCCTCGGCCTAGTCGCCTAAGGTCTGACGAGGAGGCGAGATGAGCGTAGAGAATCTCAAAGAGGCACTGCCTGAGTACGCCAAGGACCTCAAGCTCAACCTGGGCTCGATCACGCGCACGACCGAGCTCAACGAGGAACAGCTGTGGGGCACCCTGCTGGCCACCGCCGCGGCGACGCGAAACACCCAGGTGATCAGCGAGATCGGTGCCGAGGCGGCCGACATTCTGTCCGCCGAGGCATACACCGCGGCGCTGGGGGCCGCATCGATCATGGCCATGAACAACGTGTTCTACCGTGGCCGGGGCTTCCTCGACGGCAAGTACGACGACCTGCGCGCGGGATTGCGGATGAACATCATCGCCAATCCCGGCGTGGCGAAGGCGAACTTCGAGCTGTGGTGCTTCGCGGTCTCGGCGATCAACGGATGCCCGGACTGCGTCGCCTCCCACGAGCACACGCTGCGCGAGGCGGGCGTGAGCCGGGAGACCATCCACGAGGCGCTGAAGGCCGCGG
The DNA here is from genome assembly GCF_001667665.1 of Mycobacterium sp. E342. Taxonomy (NCBI): domain Bacteria; kingdom Bacillati; phylum Actinomycetota; class Actinomycetes; order Mycobacteriales; family Mycobacteriaceae; genus Mycobacterium; species Mycobacterium sp. E342. The sequence goes on along the minus strand of NZ_LZJM01000070.1, from coordinate 13,262 downwards.
CGATCGTCTCCGGCGTGGCGCAAGCGCTCGCCGCCTCCCAGACGCCGGCCACCGTCGGCTGACGCGGTGCCGGCCTGGGTAGAGCACGCGATCTGGTGGCAGGTCTACCCACTGGGGTTCGTCGGCGCCTTTCCCGCGTCGTCGGAGCCGCCGCAGCCGGACCAACACCGGCTGCGGCGGCTCGTCGACTGGTTCGACCACGCCATCGCGCTGGGCGCCTCGGGCGTCGCGCTGGGACCGATCTTCGCTTCGCGCACACACGGTTACGACACCACCGACCACTACCGCATCGATCCCCGGCTCGGTGACGACGACGATTTCGACCATCTCGTCACCGAGGCCCGCCGCCGCGGTCTGCGCATCCTGCTCGACGGCGTGTTCAACCACGTCGGTGTGGATTTCCCCCGCTACCGCGAGGCGCCGAACGACGATGCGGCCGCGCGCTGGTTTCGGGGGCGCCCCGGCCACTTCCACACGTTCGAGGGCCACTCGGAGCTGATCACGCTCAATCACGACAATCCCGACGTGGTCGACTACACCGTCGAGGTGATGACGCACTGGCTGCAGCGGGGCGCCGACGGCTGGCGCCTCGACGCGGCTTACACGGTGCCAGAGCGTTTTTGGGCGTCCACACTGCCGCGGGTGCGCGAGCGGTTCCCGGACTGCTGGTTCGTCGGCGAGCTCATCCACGGTGACTACGCCGCGGTGGTGCGCGCCGCCACGTTCGACTCGGCCACCCAATACGAATTGTGGAAGGCGATCTGGAGCAGCCTCAACGACGGCAACTTCTTCGAGCTGGACTGGGCGCTGCAGCGACACGGCGAGTTTCTGGCCGGCTTCGCCCCGCTCACCTTCATCGGCAACCACGACGTCACCCGCATCGCGAGCCGGCTGGAGCGCCCCGACCACGTGGCACACGCGCTGGTGATCCTGCTGACCGTCGGCGGCGTGCCCAGCGTGTACGCCGGCGACGAGCTGGGATTCCGCGGCGTCAAAGAGGAACGTTATGGCGGCGACGACGCCGTGCGGCCCGAGTTTTCCTCTCCCCCATTGACATTGGATGCCTTCGGCGCGCAGGTGTGGGCGTTGCACCAGTTCCTCGTGGGGCTGCGTCGCCGTCACCCGTGGCTGCACAGGGCGACGACCAGCCCGGTGCGGCTGGAAAACCGGCACTACGTGTACGAGACCCGCAGCGGGGACGATGCGCTGCTGGTCGCGCTGAACATCGACGACGAGCCGATGAGCCTGGCGGTGCCGGAGCTGGGTACGGCTCGCCGGAAGGTCATCGGCGGATCGGCGGCGCACCCCCAAGAGGTGGTGGACACGCTGATCGTGGAACCGCACGGTTGGCGGATTCTAGGCCCCGCCTAGGCGCGCCAGGGTCAGCTGATCCTGCCGACCGTCGTAGTACTTGTCCAGAACCGCAAGGAAATCCTCGTTATCGTCGGTCGCGCGCGCAAAGAGCGTCATCGACGAGCGCAACTTGAGGTCGTCGGGCGAGCCGAAGATGTCCCCGACCGATTTGCCGTGGACCTCGTTGACCAGCCGGGCGCACTCGTGCAAGCGCGGCCCGAGCACCTCGTGCCGCAGGTATGCGCGGGCCTCGTCGAGCGACGAGATGCCGTAGTGCACCGCCGTGGGGCTGCCGCCCAGGCCGCGTAACTGCGGGAAGACGAACCACATCCAGTGACTGCGCTTGCGCCCGGCGCGCAACTCTTCGACCACGGTGGGGTACACCGGGTCCTGCGCCTCGACGAAGCGCTCGAGGCCGAACGGGTCGCTGTCCGGTTGCATGTGACTACGGTTGCACACTGTGGAATCCAAAAGACGGAAGGCCGCCAAACGACGAGTGCCCAAGGTGCGCGATCTCGCGCCGCTGATCAAATTCAAGAGGCCGCAGTTCGACGCGACCAAGCGCCGCCTCGACACCGCGTACACCATCGACGATCTGCGGTGCATCGCCCGACGGCGCACGCCCAGGGCGGCGTTCGACTACACCGACGGCGCCGCCGAGGACGAGATCTCCATCGCACGCGCCCGACAAGCCTTCCGCGACATCGAGTTTCATCCGACCATCCTGCGCGACGTCACCAACGTCACCGCCGGCTGGAACGTGCTGGGTCAACCGGTCGTGCTGCCGTTCGGCATCGCGCCCACCGGATTCACCCGGCTGATGCACACCGAGGGCGAGATCGCGGGCGCGGCGGCAGCGGCCAAGGCCGGGATCCCCTTCTCGCTGTCCACGCTCGGCACCTGCTCGATCGAGGACCTGGTGACCGCTGTTCCGCAGGGCAGGATGTGGTTTCAGCTGTACATGTGGCGCGACCGCGAGCGGTCGATGGCGCTGGTGCGGCGGGCGGCCGACGCGGGTTTCGACACCCTGCTGGCCACCGTCGACGTCCCGGTCTCCGGCGCCCGGCTGCGCGACAACCGCAACGGCATGACGATCCCGCCGACGCTGACGCTGCGCACCGTGCTCGACGCGGTGCCGCACCCGAAATGGTGGTTCGACCTGTTGACCACCGAGCCGCTGGCGTTCGCGTCGCTGGACCGCTGGCCGGGGACCGTCGCCGAGTACCTGAGCACCATGTTCGACCCGAGCCTCACCTTCGACGACCTGGAGTGGATCAAGGCCCAGTGGCCGGGCAAGTTGGTTGTCAAGGGCATCCAGACGCTCGACGACGCCCGCGCCGTCGTCGACCGCGGGGTCGACGGCATCGTGTTGTCGAATCACGGCGGGCGCCAGCTGGATAGGGCCCCGGTGCCCTTTCACCTGTTGCCGTCGGTCGCCCGGGAGGTCGGCAAGCACACCGAGATCCTGCTGGACACCGGCATCATGTCGGGCGCCGACATCGTGGCGGCCATCGCGCTGGGCGCGCGTTGCACGCTCGTCGGCCGGGCCTACCTGTACGGCCTGATGGCCGGCGGCGAGGCCGGTGTCACCCGCGCGATCGACATCCTGGCCGAAGGCGTGATCCGGACCATGCGGCTGCTGGGCGTCACCTGTCTCGAAGAGCTGTCGCCCAAACACGTGACGCAACTGCGGCGGCTGGGGCCGATTTCGCCAGCGTGACGCTGGCCGCACACTCGGCACCGAATGTGAGCCCGGCCGCACACTCGTGACGGCCTCACTCCCCGGGAACAAACCGGCCCCGGCCTGGGTTGAGCGCATCAGACTCAGTTTTTGGAGGATTGATGGCTGAAGCCAAATCAATGCCGGTGCTGTTCGTCACCGACACCATCGTGTTGCCCGGCATGGTCGTGCCGATCGCGCTCGACGAGGCCGCGCGGGCGGCGATCGACGCCGCCCAGGCGAGCGAATCCGGGCAGCTGCTGATCGCGCCCCGGCTGGACGACCGTTACCCGTCGCACGGCGTGATCGCCAAGATCTTGCAGGTCGGACGCATCGCGGGCGGCGGCACCGCGGCCGTCGTGCGCGGTGAGCGCAGGGCGCAGATCGGGGCGGGAGCATCCGGTCCCGGCGCGGCGCTGTGGGTCGAGGTGACCGAGGTCCCCGAGGTCGAGGCGACCGACGAGATCAAGGCGCTGACGGCCGAGTACAAGAAGCTGCTGCTGGCCATGCTGCAACGGCGCGAGGCCTGGGAGATCGTCGACTATGTCAACAGGCTGACCGACCCGTCGGCGCTGGCGGACACCTCCGGCTACGCGTCCTACCTGTCCAGCGAGCAGAAGCGGCAGCTGGTCGAGACCGAGGATGTCGCCGAGCGGCTGCGCGTGCTGATCGACTGGACCAGCGACCACCTCGCCGAGGTCGAGGTCAACGACAAGATCGCCGAGGACGTCCGCGAGGGCATGGAGAAGACCCAGAAGGAGTTCCTGCTGCGCCAACAGCTGGCCGCCATCCGCAAGGAGCTCGGCGAGGGCGAACCCGACGGCTCCGACGATTACCGCGCCCGCGTCGAGGCCGCCGACCTGCCCGAGAAGGTGCGCGAGGCCGCGCTGCGCGAGGTCGGCAAGCTGGAACGCTCCAGCGACCAGAGCCCGGAGAGCGGCTGGATCCGCACCTGGCTGGACACCGTGCTCGACCTGCCCTGGAACGCGCGGACCGAGGACTCGACGGACCTGAAAGCCGCGCGCGGCGTCCTGGACGCCGACCACCACGGGCTGGACGACGTGAAGGACCGCATCGTCGAATACCTGGCCGTGCGGGCGCGCCGCGCCCAACGCGGCCTGCAGGTCGTCGGAGGCCGCGGCTCGGGCGCGGTGATGGTGCTGGCCGGTCCCCCCGGCGTCGGCAAGACGTCGCTGGGTGAGAGCGTCGCCCGGGCGCTGGGCCGCAAGTTCGTGCGTGTCGCCCTGGGCGGTGTGCGCGACGAGGCCGAGATCCGCGGGCACCGGCGCACCTATGTGGGCGCGTTGCCGGGCCGGATCGTGCGGGCCATCGGTGAGGCGGGCTCGATGAACCCCGTCGTGCTGCTGGACGAGATCGACAAGGTCGGCTCTGACTATCGGGGCGACCCGAGTGCGGCGCTGCTGGAGGTGCTCGACCCGGCGCAGAACCACACGTTCCGCGACCACTACCTGGATCTGGACCTAGATCTGTCCGACGTGGTGTTCCTGGCCACCGCGAATGTGATCGAGAACATCCCGTCGGCCCTGCTGGATCGCATGGAACTGGTGCAGATCGACGGTTACACCGAGGATGACAAGGTCGCGATCGCCCGCGACTACCTGCTGCCCCGGCAGCGGGAACGGGCTGCCCTGACCGAGGACGAAGTCACGCTGACGGACGCGGCGCTGCGCAAGATCGCCGCGGACTACACGCGGGAACCCGGGGTCCGGCAGTTCGAGCGGCTGCTGGCCAAGGCGCTGCGCAAGGTGACCACCAAGCTGGCGGAAACGCCCGAGCCGATCAGCATCGACGAGCCTGATCTGGTCGACTACCTCGGCCGCCCCCGCTTCACGCCGGAATCGGCCGAGCGCACGGCGGTGCCGGGGGTGGCGACGGGCCTGGCCGTCACCGGCCTGGGCGGCGACGTGCTGTACATCGAAGCCGGCGCCACCGACGGTGAACCCGGGTTGCAGCTGACCGGTCAGCTGGGTGACGTGATGAAGGAGTCGGCGCAGATCGCGCTGTCCTACGTGCGCTCCCACGCTCACGAGTTGGGCCTCGATCCGGCGGCCCTCGACCGGCGCATCCACGTGCACGTGCCCGCGGGCGCGGTGCCCAAGGACGGCCCGTCGGCCGGGGTGACCATGGTGACCGCCCTGGTGTCGATGGCGACCGGACGTCAGGTGCGCTCGGACGTCGGCATGACCGGCGAGGTCACGCTGAACGGCCGCGTGTTGCCGATCGGCGGAGTGAAGCAGAAGCTGCTGGCGGCGCAACGGGCCGGCCTGTCAACGGTGTTCATCCCGGCGCGCAACGAGCCCGACCTGGATGACGTGCCCGCCGAGGTGCTGGACGCGCTGGACGTGCGGCCGATGACCGACGTCGCCGACATCATCGCGCAGGCGCTGGAACCGGTGGCGAAGGCCGCTACAGTCGCTGCGTGATGTGAGCCTGGCCGGGATGCGCAGCAGACTCGCTCGCATCCCGGCAAAGGCGTTCGGCGTTGCCGCGCGAGCGGGTGTTACGTGCCCTGGGGGTTCCTGTGCCCCGCCCGGCTGAGCTCCCCGGGCCGCGATTCGTTAACCATGGGACCCGACCTGCGCGGACGCAGCAAATAGTGCGCAGAGGTTTTCCGCATCGGATCCCCGGGTATTGAGTGGTTGGAGGTTCGACTGCCCGTGAGGGCGATGGGGTGAGCGAATCACCAAGTCAATGGTTCAGCTGCGAAGGCAGCCAAACTGCTCGACAAGGGGGTTCACCATGAAGTTGAACAGAATCGCAGCCGGCGCGGTCATGGCCGGCACCATCACGTCCGCGGCCTTCGGAATCGGTGCCGGGATGGCGCAGGCCGATCCGAATGGGCCGAATATTCCCGGCCCGAACGTGCCGGGCCCGAACGTGCCGGGCGGCGACCGGGATGTGCCGGGCCCCGGCCAGTACGTGCCGGGACAGCCGATCTGCAACCCCGGTGCGCCGGGCGTCAACTGCAACGCGCCGGGCAGCCCACTTCCTCCGGGACACAACGGGTTCCCGCCGCCGGGGCAGTACAACGACCCGGTCCGCTACGGGCTCCCGGCCACCTGGGTTCCGCCAGTGGGTGACCCCGACGGGACCCAGCTTCCCGTCGTATTCAACCCGCAGCTGGGTCAGTGGGGTGTCAACACGTCCACTGGTTTCCAGGTGCTCACGCCCGCGGGCGGGACTTCTGGTTCAGGCCAGGTCAGCGGCGGGATCAACCCCGGGACCTAAAACGGCATAACGAGGCAGCCGCCCCCGACAGGGGGCGGCTGTTCTCGTCGCACGGTGACAGCGGCGGCGGGTTCGGCGTTGAATAAAGCCGTGACTCTCAAACGGCAAGTGGTCCACCGCGTGCAACGTCTGCTCGTCAACCCGGTGGGCCGGCAGATGCCGGGGATCATCCTGGAAACCACCGGCCGCAAGAGCGGCAAGCCGCGGCGGACCGCCGTGGGCGGACGCGTGGTCGGCAACCAATTCTGGATGGTGTCCGAACACGGTGAACACTCCGACTACGTCCACAACATCAAGGCCGATCCCGCGGTGCAGCTGCGTATCGGCGGTCGATGGCGCAGCGGCACTGCGCATCTGCTGCCCGACGACGATCCCCTGCAGCGGCTCGGCAACCTGCCGCGGCTCAACAGCGCGTTGGTGCGCCTGATGGGCAGCGACCTGCTGACCATCCGGGTGGACTTGGACTGACGCCCGGCATGGCCTACGACGAGAAGCTGGCCGACGAAATCCGCGAGATCGTGGCCTCCGAGCGCGGCGTGGAAGAGAAACGCATGTTCGGCGGGCTCGCTTTTCTGGTCAACGGCAACATGTCCGTGGCCGTCAGCGGCCAGGGCGGCCTGCTGGTCCGGGTGCCGGCGGAGGACCTCGACAAAGTGCTGCGGCGCGACCACGTCGGTCCGATGGTGATGGGGGGCCGCGACGTTCGCGGCTGGGTCCGGGTGGACGCCGCCGGACTGCGGACCAAGCGCCAGCTCCAGGCCTGGGTGACCCGCGGCGTCGGTTATGCGCGCGGCCTGCCGCCCAAGTGAGCAGGCGCGGTTGGCCGGCACCCGCCGCGGGTACGTGATCGGGTATGCCCGCAAGCGAGCAACTGGTGCGACGGCTGCTTGACGTTGCCGGGACCACCTACGCCGCCGAGGCGCGAATCAAGCTCGCCGACAAGCCAATGCCACTGTTTCAGCTGCTGGTCATCTGCATGCTGGCCAGCAAGCCGATCGACGCCGCGATCGCGATGAGCGCCGGGCGTGAACTGTTCAAGGCGGGCTTGCGCACACCGAAGGCGGTGCTGGCCGCCGATCGGCAGACCATGATCGACGCCTTCGGCCGCGCCCACTACGTGCGCTACGACGAAAGCTCGGCCACCCGGCTCACCGAGATGGCCGAACGCGTGCGCGACGAGTATTCCGGCGACCTGCGGGAACTCGCGAACCGCAGCCAACGCGACATCGCCGCCGCGAAGCGTTTGCTGAAGCAGTTCAAGGGAATTGGCGATACCGGCGCGGACATCTATCTGCGCGAGGTGCAAGACGTGTGGACCTGGGTGCGGCCCTATTTCGACGACCGCGCCAGCAAGGCCGCGGGCCAACTGGGTCTGCCCACGCAGCCGGCGAAGCTGGGAGCGCTGGCGCCGCAGGCCAACGCGCGGCTGGCCGCCGCGCTGATCAGGATGTCGCTGGGCGACGACGTACGCCGGCAGGTGAGCGGTTGACCGTGCGGATTGGCACCTCCGGGTGGTCCTACAACCATTGGGCGGACGTGCTGTACCCGCCGGGCCTTCCCGCCGCGCGCCGGCTGGCCCGCTACGTGGAGGTGTTCGACACCGTCGAGCTGAACGCGAGTTTCTACCGCTGGCCGAAAGATTCGACCTTCGCCGGATGGCGTCAACAGCTGCCGGACGGCTTCAGGATGTCGGTCAAGGCGCACCGAGGGCTGACCCACTACCGCCGCCTGGCGTCCGCCGGGCCGTGGATCGAGCGCTTCGAGCGCTGCTGGGAATTGCTGGGTGATCGCGCCGGGGTGCTGCTCCTTCAGCTGCACCCCGAGCAGCAGCGCGACGACGCGCGCCTGGACGCCTTCCTGGCCAGCGTGCCGGCGTCGATCCGGGTGGCCGTCGAGCTGCGCCATCCGTCCTGGAACGACGAGGCCGTCTACGACCTGCTGGAACGCCGGCGCGCCGCCTATGTGGTGATGAGCGGCGCCGGGCTCGCCTACGTCCCGCGGGCGACCACCGATCTGGTGTACGTCCGCATGCACGGTCCGGATCAGGACGCCATCTATGCCGGCAGTTACACGGACGACGAGCTGCGCTGCTGGGCCGACCGGATCGCCGCGTGGCGGGACGCGGGCAAGGACGTGTGGATGTATTTCAACAACGACCTGGGCGGGCACGCGGTGCGCAATGCGCTGACGTTGCAGGAACTTTTGCGGTGAGCCGCCCGAGTAGGCTGGGGATGTCGACGGCGGAACGGAGTGACGATCATGGCCGGCTCTAGCGGAATCGTCATCATCGGCGGCGGACTCGCGGGAGCGAAAGCCGTAGAAGCATTGCGCGACAAAGGATTCGACGGACCGGTCACCTTGTTCGCCGACGAACAACATCTGCCCTACGAGCGACCTCCGCTTTCCAAGGAGTACCTGGCCGGAAAGAAGACGCTGGCCGAATTCACCGTGCAGGATGACGACTGGTACCGCGATCACGACGTCGACCTCAGGCTTGGTGTGCGGGTGTCGACCGTGGACCCCGCCGACCACGCCGTCGCCCTTCCCGGCGGCGCCACAGCGCGATACGACAAACTGCTGCTGGCCACGGGATCGGCGTCCCGGCGCCCACCGATACCAGGGGCCGACGCCGCCGCCGTTCACTATCTGCGCACCTATGACGATGCCGTCGCCCTGGATTCGGTCCTCGCCGACGGGTCCTCGCTGGCGGTGGTCGGAGCCGGGTGGATCGGCCTGGAGGTGGCCGCCGCCGCCCGCCAGCGTGGCGTCGACGTGACCGTTGTCGAGACGGCCAAACAGCCGTTGGCGGCCGCGCTCGGCGAAACGGTGGGCGAAGTGTTCGCCGGACTGCATCGCGATCACGGGGTGGACCTGCGGCTCGAGGCGCAGGTGGAGGAGATCACGACGGCCGGCGGCAAGGCGACCGGGCTGAAAATGCGCGACGGGTCGACGGTGGCCGCCGACGCGGTGCTGGTGGCCGTCGGTGCCAAACCCAACGTCGAACTCGCCGAACAGGCCGGGCTCGCGATAGGCTCAGGCTCTCAAGGCGGGGTGCTGGTCGATGCGTCCCTGCGCACCAGCGATCCTGACATCTATGCGGTCGGCGACATCGCCGCCGCGGAACACCCCCTGTTCGGCGGCCGGATCCGCACCGAACACTGGGCCAATGCGCTCAAGCAGCCCACGGTGGCGGTGGCCGGGATGCTGGGCGCACCCGGTGAATACGCCGAGCTGCCCTATTTCTTCACCGACCAGTACGACCTCGGGATGGAATATGTCGGACACACGGCCGGCGTCGAGCGCGTGGTCTTCCGGGGTGACGTGGCCGGGCGTGAATTCGTCGCGTTCTGGCTCGACGACAACAACCGGGTGTTGGCCGGGATGAACGTCAACATCTGGGATGTGCTCGACGACGTCAAGGCGCTGATCAGATCCAGGACTTCCGTCGACTCCGCGAAGCTGGCCGATCCCGAGTGCCCGCTGGCAGAACTACTGGGCTGACCCTTCGACGGGAGTCCACGCCCCGTCGATGACCTCCGGCGGGCGCTGCGCCTGCAGCCGTTCCCGTTCGGCGCGGCGACGTTTGATCCGCAGCCTGGCGTCGCCCGGCATGGTGATCAGCTCGTCACACGTCAGGTAATACACGTCCTCGACGACATCGATCAGGTCGGCTGCGACCCGACGAGAGCCCAACTCGCGCAGCATCATTCGCAGTTGATGGGTAAATCGCAGGGTCGTGTCGTGGGCGAGCTCGCGGGAGTCGCGAGCGCTGGCGGCCAGCCGTTGGGCCAGCGTCGACGACGGCGGCTCCGTCGACGCGGCGGCGGCCACGGCGACCTCCCCGGCCGCTCTGAGCAGCATCGCCGGGTCGTCGGCATAGGTTTGACTGGCCAACTCCGCCTCCCCCGGCCCGCGGTGGCCGATGCGGGCAACGGTGGCGTCCACGGCGGCGGCGGTGGTGGGCGACAACGCGCGGATGCTGTCGAGATTGCCTTCCTGGGCCAGCGCACACAGCGGCGGATCGGCCCGCAGCACCGCTGCCAGCTGGGCGGTCTCCGCCTCGACCAGGGTGCTGTCCATGATCATGTCCACCCCGGGCACGCCGGGAGCCGCCGTGCTGCGCTCCAGCGCCGCCGCGGTGACACCGGTGTCGACCAACCACAACGCGGTGAGAATCCAGCCTTGGTGAATGCGGTCCCGCAGCAAGGGAATCCGAACTTCGAGCCCGGGATCGGGCAGCACCGCCAGCTGTGCGGCGTCGAGCTGTTCTGCTTCGGCGGCCGCGCCGTACGCCCGGGTGTCGGCCTTGAGGTGGCGCAACAGGGCCAGCGATCGTCCCGCGACGACGGCTTTGGCGACCGAGCCGAGGGCTCCGCCCGACAGCGCGGGCTCACCGAACGGGAGTGGGTCTCCCACATGCGGCCGTCCGACCAGGGCGTTGCGAGCGACGGCGTCCTGGTCCCACCCGGGGAGCTGCCCCGCGGCGACCATGTTGACCGACACCCCGACGTAGGGCCGATGACCGAAGACCGCGATGGCCCGGTTGCTCCACTCCTCGCCCACCACGCCGCCGAGCGCCAACACGTGACCGAGCACCCGATTCGCCGTGCGCAGCCCGCTCAGCTGGACATCCAGGGTGATCGGGGTGAGCGGCCCGGGCAGCGCCCGGGCGAGGTTGCCCGCACTGAAGATCGGGAAACGCGGGTCGATCCGGTCGTCGAATTCACCTTCGACGCCCTCCGGTGCCGCGCTGTGTCCCCCGTCGGAGGGGTGGGCGCGTGGGGCGACCTCGACCGGGAGCGCCAGCCGGCGCCCGTCGCCGGTCGCCCCCGCCGCCGCGACCCGGCGCCCGACGAGTCCTCGGGCCGTGTCGGCCACCGCTTCGAGCGCCTGCCAGCCGAACTCGAACGACCAATCCTCTTGCACCGCGGCGATATCCATGTCCGGAATGAGCTGGTGCCAGCTGCGGACCCGGCTGATCCGGGACCGCGGGTCGGCGGAGCGCAGCATCCGCCACGCGGTGACCACGTTGACGGTGTCCGGGGAGGCGAGGTCCACCACACCGGTGCGGTCGGAGTTCAGCGACGAAACCATGAAGCGCACCAGGTCGTCGACGTGCAGCACGCGCATCGGCTCCGCCGACACCTTGGTGTGCAGCAGCGTCGCCACGGTCCGGCACACCATCCAGTCGAGCTGGCGGCCGACCGGCGGGGCGATGCGAACGACCAGGCTGGGCCCCCAGCTGGTGGCGACCAGCTCCTCGGCCGGGCGGTAGAGCTCGGGCCGCCCCGCGGCGTGCGATACGAACAGCAGCCGGGCGCCCGCGCGGGCGGCCACATCCGTCACGTGCGCGAGGCCGTCGATATCGGCGCTGCCGGGCGCGGTGGTGTCGATGGGGGCCAGGTGGATCACCACGTCGGCTTCCTCGGCGAGCTCCCGCAAGGCGGGGTGGCGCAGCGGGGCGCAAACCAACTCGACGTTGCGGTCCAGGCAGGGGTGCCGGGCCTTAGCAATGCCGCTGACCGTGTGGCCGGCAGCAATCAACTGCCGTGCAACCAGCCGCCCGAGTGCGCCGGTGGCGTCGGTAACCAGGATCTGCACCTGGGCTCACCTCCCCCGACCTCAAACTAAACAATAGGCAAGGCGGCATCGCCTACGCGACCGTTACCGGCCAAACGGGACCCTGAGCTGGCGGAAAGCCGTTCGCCGGGTTACTGCAGCGCGGCGGAGCCGTCGGCGGCGACGGCGACCTTGGCGCCGCCGATGTCCTCACACACGGTTGCCGCCGCCGCGGCGCTGTCGGTGATCAGGGCAAGGGTGCGGGAACCGTCGGGCGTGCGCACGGCCAGGAAGGCCTTCTCCGGCCGGCCGTCGCGGTCGAACGGCGTGGTCCACGCTTCCACCGTGCCGACACCTTCCCATTCCACCAAACCGTCCCGGGTGGGCTCCCGGTCGACGGCGGGTTGCGCGTCCTCCCAACGGAACTCGGCGGGGGCTTCGGTGCTGTACACGCCGAAGCTGTGCTTCGTCAGGAAGCCGCCGTTAGCGGTGATCAGGCCGCGCCGCCCGGGATTGGCCGCCAGCAACTCCGCCATGGTGGCAATGGAGTGCATCACGTAGTTGCTCCACGGGCCGCCCGCGAACGTCAATCCACCGGTGACGGTGAGCGGACGGGAGGGATCATCGGCCGGCAGGCCCAGTTCGGCCGCGGCCACCTGAACGGCCGAGGGGAAGCAGGAATACAGGTCGACGTAGTCGAGGTCGTCGATGCCCAGGCCCGCCAGCTCCAGCGCCCGACCGCCGGCGATCCGGATGGCCGGCGAGCGGTGCAGCTCGTCACGCTCGGCGATGGCCGAGGTGTCGTGGGCGTCGGTGCCCGCGTGCGGGTAGATCCACCGATCGGCGGGGACCTGCAGCCGCCTCGCCTGCTCCACCGAGGTCAGCACCAGCGCGGCGCCCTGATCGACCATGTTGTTGGAGTTCATCAGCTTGGTGTACGGCCAGCTGATCATCCGGTTCTGCGGGCCGGGCTCGCGGATCTCCTCGGCGGTCGCCCGTTTGCGGATCCACGCGTGCGGATTGTCGACCGCGACGGCGTTGAAACGGGCCCACAGTTCGCCGATGCGCTTGAGATGGTGCTCGACCGACTCGCCGTTCGCGATCCGCAACGCCTGTTCGAACAGCGGATACACGTAGGCCGGCCGGTCCAGCCGAATCCTGATCTCGGCATCGCCTGCCATCGGGACGTCGTCGCCGCTGACCTGCGCCATCGGGACGGACTCGTCCTGGGCGGTCCACTCGAGCTTGCCGCCTTTGGCGCGCAGGCCCCGGCGTGTGCGCCAGGTCTCGGCGCCGGCCAGCAGCACCCTGTACAGCCCCGTCGGCGGCAACGTGCCGCAGTCACTGGTCAACCAGGCGTGCCTGGACATTCAGCGGGGCA
>NZ_LZJM01000069.1:0-758 GCF_001667665.1 Mycobacterium sp. E342 | reverse complement strand
AACGGCGAGAAGTGGTACACCTCAGGGGCGTCCATTTCTCAGCTGGCACTGGTGATGGCCAAGACCGATCCCGACGCCCCTCGTCATCGGCAATACACCACCTTCTTGGTGGAGCTGCCCAACGCGGGTTTCGAGATCGTCCGCAATATCCCTATCATGGGCGAATCCGATATCCCCACCTACCAGGGCGAAATCCAGATGGGCCACGCCGAAGTGCGCATCAACGACCTCGTTGTCCCCCACGAGAACATTCTCGGCGGACTTGGACAGGGCTTTGCCATGGGCCAGCATCGCCTCGGCTACGGCCGGCTGCGGCACGGCATGTGGAGCATCGCGAAAGCCCAAGCAGCGCTTGACATGGCGGCCGCGCGGGCATGTGAAAGAGTCACCTTCGGCAAACGGGTGGCTGATCGTCAGGGAATCCAGTGGATGCTCTCCGACTGCGCCGAGAAGCTTTACATCACCCGGCTGATGATCCTGCACCTGGCCTACAAAATGGAGCACGGGCACGACCTGCGCATCGAGAACTCGATGGCCAAAACCTATATCGCCAACATGCTGATCGAGGTGATCGACACGGCGTTGCAGATACACGGGTCCTTGGGCTACACCCACGACCTGCCGTTGGCGGCCTGGCTCTCAGAGGCGAGAATGAGCCGCATCGTCGACGGCCCCGATGAGGTGCACCGGTGGACCGTCGGGCGCAACGTCGTCAAGGCTTACGAAGCGACCGGCACCACGGCGACCGCAGCAGGCGG
>NZ_LZJM01000068.1:0-1767 GCF_001667665.1 Mycobacterium sp. E342 | reverse complement strand
TCGAGGCGGTGGCGCGCCATTCGTTTGACCTGGCGGTGGAGATTCCGTTGCGTGCGACGGTGTTTCGGGTGGGTGAGGGTGAGCATGTGTTGGTGGCGGTGGCTCATCATATTGCCGCTGATGGGTGGTCGATCACGCCGTTGGTGCGTGATTTGGGGGTGGCGTATGCCAGCCGGTGTGGTGGTGAGGTGCCGGGGTGGGTCGAATTGCCGGTGCAGTATGTGGATTACACGTTGTGGCAGCGGGCGCAGTTCGGGGATTTGGATGATCCGCGTAGTGCGATCGCCGGGCAGGTGGCGTATTGGCAGGATGCGTTGGCGGGGATGCCGGAGCGGCTGGAGTTGCCGACCGATCGGCCTTATCCGTCGGTGGCCGATTATCGGGGCGCGCGGGTGAGCGTGGAGTGGCCCGCGCAATTGCAACAGCGAGTAAGTGAGGTGGCGAGTGAGCATAATGCGACCAGTTTCATGGTGGTTCAGGCCGCGTTGGCGGTGGTCTTGGGCAAGCTGGGTGCGACTTCGGATGTGGCGGTGGGCTTTCCGATCGCCGGGCGTCGTGATCCTGCGCTTGATGACTTGGTCGGATTTTTCGTCAACACGCTGGTCTTGCGCACCGACCTGGGTGGAAATCCGACCGTGGCTGAGCTCCTGGCACAGGTGCAACACCGCAGCCTGGCAGCCTACGAACACCAGGACGTACCCTTCGAACTCCTCGTCGAGCGGCTGCACCCCGCCCGCAGCCTCAGCCACCACCCCCTGATCCAGGTCGTCCTCGCCTGGCAGAACGTCGACTTCGCCGACCTCACCCTGGGCGATCTTCACGTCACGCCGCTGACCACCGAAACCCGCAGCGCGCGAATGGATTTGGTGTTCTCGTTGGCCGAGCGGTGGACTGAGGATGCTCGGCCGGCCGGGATTGGTGGGGCGGTGGAGTTTCGTACCGATGTGTTCAACACCGCTCGGGTGGAGGCGTTGGTCGAGCGGTTGTATCGGGTGTTGGTGGCCATGGCGGCGGATCCGGGGCGGCGGTTGTCGTCGATTGATGTGCTCGATGAGTCCGAGCGTGCGCGGCTTGACGAGTTGGGTAACCGGGCGGCGCTGGGCGCGCCGGTCACCGCGCCGGTGTCGATTCCGGTGTTGTTCGGTGGGCAGGTGGCGCGTGCGCCGGAGGCGGTGGCGATCACCGAGGGTGGCCGGTCGTGGACTTATCGGGAGGTGGATGAGTCGTCGACTCGGTTGGGGCGCTTGCTGGTTGAGTATGGTGCCGGGACCGGGGAGTGTGTGGCGGTGTTGGCCGAGCGTTCGGCTCAGGCCGTGGTGGCGATCCTGGCGGTGCTCAAGACCGGGGCGGCCTACCTGCCGATCGATCCGGCCCTGCCGGCCGCACGCATCGAATTCATGCTCACCGACGCCGCGCCGATCGCCGCGATCGTCACCCCCGACGTGCGTGCCCGGCTCGACGGGTTCGACCTCGCCCTCATCGATATCGGCGAGCACGCCGTCGAGACGCAATCCAGCGACGGGCTGCCGGCGCCGTCGCCGGAGGACATCGCCTACGTCATCTACACCTCCGGCACGACCGGCACCCCGAAAGGGGTTGCCGTGCCGCACCGCAACGTCACCCAGCTACTGGACTCGGTGAACCGTGAGCTGGTCCTCGGGCGGGTGTGGTCGCAATGCCACTCGCTGGCCTTCGACTTCTCGGTCTGGGAGATCTTCGGGTCGCTGCTGCGCGGCGCCCGGCTGGTGATCGTGCCCGACGCGGTGG
>NZ_LZJM01000067.1:0-13163 GCF_001667665.1 Mycobacterium sp. E342 | reverse complement strand
GTCGCTGGTGTCCGCGGTCGAGGGCGGTTCGGCGGTCACGACGGGCGAGCGGGTGTCGGCCAAGGACGTGCTGGCCGCGGTTCCGGCCCTGCCCGTGGTGGACAAGATCGCGGCCAAGGTCAACGCGCAGTCCGAGGGCGAGCGCGCCGCCGCGCTGGAGCTCGCGCTGGAGGCCCTGTATCTGGCCAAGCGGATCGACAAGGTGTCCGGGGAGGGCCAAACCGTCTATGGGTAAAGGGCATTCGTCGCGGTACTCGGCGTACACCGGCGGGCCGGACCCGCTGGCCCCGCCGGTGGATCTGCGCGAGGCCCTCGAGCAGATCGGCCAGCACGTCCTTGGCCGACACCCGCTCGCCCGTCGTGACCGCCGAACCGCCCTCGACCGCGGACACCAGCGACCCCACGTCGATGCCGCCGAGCACCCGCGACGCGGTGTCGGCCGTGGCCCGGCGCAACAGGTGCTCCAGCACGGCCTGCTCGCGGCCCTCCTCACCGGACTCGAATTCCAGCTTGCCGCGCAGGACGTCGATCACCGTGCCGAGGTCGACCACGCGGGCCACCGGGTCGGTCTCCCCGAGCACCGCGCCGCGGTGCCGGGCGGCGGCCGCCACGGTTTCGGCCGCGGCGATCGCGAACCGCGCCGACACCCCGGAGCGCTGGTCGACCGAACTGGACTCCCGCAGATACCGGGCGAACCGGGCGATCACCTGCATCAGGTAGTCGGGCACCAGCGCGGACAGGTGCGCCTCCTGCACGATCACGCCCACCTCCGCGTCGAGCTCCAGCGGGTAGTGGGTGCGGATCTCCGCGCCGAACCGGTCCTTGAGCGGGGTGATGATGCGGCCGCGGTTCGTGTAGTCCTCGGGGTTGGCGCTGGCCACCACCAACACGTCCAGCGGCAGGCGCAGCGTGTACCCGCGCACCTGGATGTCGCGCTCCTCCATCACGTTGAGCATCGACACCTGGATGCGCTCGGCGAGATCGGGAAGCTCGTTGACCGCAACGATGCCGCGGTGCGCGCGCGGGATCAGGCCGTAGGCGATGGTCTCGGGGTCTCCCAGGCTGCGCCCTTCGGCGACCTTGATCGGGTCGATGTCGCCGACCAGGTCCGCGACGCTGGTGTCCGGCGTGGCCAGCTTCTCGGTGTAGCGCTCGCTGCGGTGCTTCCACTCCACCGGCAGGTCGTCGCCCAGGGTGGCGGCCTTGCGGATGGACTCCGGAGTGATCGGTGAGTAGGGGTGCTCGCCCAATTCCGCCCCGGCGATCACCGGCGTCCACTCGTCGAGCAGCCCGACCAGCGCCCGCAGGAGGCGCGTCTTGCCCTGGCCCCGCTCGCCGAGCAGGACGAAGTCGTGTCCGGCGATAAGCGCCCGCTCCAGCTGGGGCAGGACGGTGTCGTCGAAACCCAGGATGCCCGGCCAGACCTCGTCACCCTCGGCCAACGCGGTCAGCAGATTTTCCCGGATTTCCTGTTTGACTCCCCGCTCACGGTGGCCGGCGGCGCGCAACTCACCGACGGTGCGGGGCAGATTGCTGGGTGATGGCACCACTCCACGCTACGCGTTGGCCAATCGCCCCACGCGCCGAACGTTCAGTGCGCGAAGTGACGGGCCCCGGTCAGATACAGCGTGATGCCGGCGTTGGCCGCCGCCGCGGTCACCTCGTCGTCGCGCACCGACCCGCCGGGGTGCACGATCGCCTTCAGCCCGGCCGCCGTCAGCGTCTCGAGCCCGTCGGGGAACGGGAAGAACGCGTCGGAGGCCGCGACCGCGCCGCGGACCCGGTCGTCGCCGCGTGCATTCCCTCTTTCAACGGCCAGCCGGGCGGCGTCCACCCGGTTCACCTGCCCCATGCCGACGCCGATGGTAGCCCCGCCGCCGGCGATCACGATGGCGTTCGACTTCACCGCGCGGCACGCCCGCCACGCGAAGACCAGGTCGGTCAGCGTCGCCGGATCGGCCGGGGACCCCGTAGCCAAGGTCCAGTTCGCCGGGTTGTCGCCGTGCGCGTCGAGCTCGTCGCGCTGCTGCACCAGCAACCCACCGCTGATCGGCCGCAGCTCGGTGCCGCCGGTCAGCGGCTCGGAGGCCAGCAGCACCCGGATGTTCTTCTTGCGCGTCAGCGCCTCCACAGCCTCCGGCGCGTAGGCGGGCGCGATGATGACCTCGGTGAAGATGGTGCTCACGTACTCGGCCATCTCGAGGCTGACCTCGGTGTTGGCCGCGATGACGCCGCCGAAGGCGCTCAGCGGATCGCATTCGTGGGCCTTGCGATGCGCATCGGCCACCGATTCCGACGAGATGGCGATCCCGCACGGGTTGGCGTGCTTGATGATCGCGACGCAGGTCTCTTCGTGGTCGAAGGCGGCCCGCCAGGCCGCGTCGGCGTCGGTGAAGTTGTTGTACGACATCTCTTTTCCGTGCAGCTGCTCGGCTTGCGCCAGCCCCGGCCACGCGGCCGGGTCGCTGTAGAGCGCCGCCTGCTGGTGCGGGTTCTCGCCGTAGCGCAGCATCGCCGTGCGGGTCCAGCTGCGCCCCAACCATTTCGGGAACGCCGTCGGCGGATGCTCGGGCGCCAGCGTCGACTCCATCCAGCCCGCCACGGCGATGTCGTATTCCGCGGTGTGCTGAAACGCCAGCGCCGCCAGCTTCTTGCGCTCGGCGAGGGTGAAGCCGCCGTGCCGCACCGCGGCGAGCACGCCGTCGTAGCCGCGCGGGTCGGTGATCACCGCCACGCTGGGATGGTTCTTCGCGGCCGCGCGGACCATCGACGGCCCGCCGATGTCGATCTGCTCGACGCACTCGTCGATGCTGGCGCCCGAGTCCACGGTCTCGCTGAACGGATAGAGGTTGACGACGACGAGTTCGAAGGCGGCGATCCCGAGTTCCTCGAGCGCCGCGGCGTGCTCGGCCTTGCGAAGATCCGCGAGCAGGCCGGCGTGCACCCGCGGGTGCAGCGTCTTGACCCGGCCGTCGAGCACCTCGGGGAAGCCGGTCAGCTCCTCCACCCGGGTGACCGGAATCGCTTTGTCGGCAATGGTCTTCGCCGTCGATCCGGTCGAGACGATCTCGACGCCCGCGGCCGCCAGGCCTTGGGCGAGTTCGACGAGGCCGGTCTTGTCGTAGACGCTGATCAACGCGCGCCGGATCGGCCTTTTCGCCGTCTCCGGCCAGTCGTCGGTGCTCATCGGTTGCTCGCCTTTCGTCCGATCGTCGCTGTTCTTCCGACCAGGGTCAGGCCACCGGTCGCGATCTCGGCCACCACGTCCACCAGGAGCTTCCGTTCGGTGACCTTGATGCGTTCATGCAGGGTCTCGACGCTGTCACCGTCGAGCACCGGCACGGCCTGCTGGGCCAGGATCGGCCCGGTGTCCGTCCCGGCGTCCACCAGGTGCACCGTACAGCCTGTGACCTTGACGCCGTAGGCCAACGCGTCGGCGACCCCGTGCGCACCCGGGAACGCCGGCAGCAGCGCCGGATGCGTGTTAACGATCCGCCCGTAGAACCGGGAAAGGAATTGCGGCCCAAGTATTTTCATGAACCCCGCCGACACCACCAGGTCGGGCGAGTTGGCGGCGGCGGCCTGGGTGATGGCCGCGTCCCAGGCGGCGCGGTCGGGGTGGTCGCCAAGCCGCGCGGTGAAGGTCGGCAGTGCGGCCCCCGCGGCGATCTCGAGGGCCGGGCAGTCGCGATCGGCGCCCACCGCGACCACCCGGGCGGGGTACTCGCCGACGGCGGCGTCGAGCAGGGAGCTCAGCAGCGACCCGGTGCCCGACGCCAGCACCACCACCCGCGCCGGCGCGCTCGGGGGCACATGAAGCGGTTCGGGCACAGGGAGAAAGCCTAGTGGGAGCTACTCGTCGTGCTCGCGGTCGGTCGCGGTCGGCTCCGCGTCGCCGGGGGGCGGCGCGACCTCGTCGCCGCTGACCGCCGCGTCGTCGTCGCTGACCGGCGTCTCGTCAGCGGCGACCTCGTCGGGATCGGCGAAATCGGCCGGCGGCTCATCGGCCAGCTCGCCGTCCGGCTCACGGCCCGGCTCGTCGAAAACCTCCGCAAAGTCCGCGGGCGCGGCCGCGGCGCGCGCGGGCTTGGGCTTGGGCTTCGGCCGCCGGGGCCGTGCCCGGACGCCGCCGGTCATGAACAGCGTGATCCCGCCCACGACCGAGAACCAGAAGAACACCCCCACCAGCAGGGCGCCCTGGTCGACGCCGACGTCACCGAAGTTTCCCAGCCGGCCGCTGCCGCCGTAGGCGAGCAAGGACATCGTCAACGCCCCGGCGGCCGAGGCGACCAGCAGCTTGCCCATCGCCGGGATCAGCGGCAGCGCGCGCCGAGCGCACTGTTGCCCGACCGCCACCCCGGACGACGCCCCGATGATGAGCAGCGCGACCCACACCGGCCCGAGCGGCGGCCGGGGGGCCGCGGCCAGGATCGGCAGCGCCGGGATGTCGCCGCCGAACACGGTGAAGGAACTGAACGTCGCGAAGCCCAGGTGGGCGCTGGACCCGACGGCCATCGCCGAGGTGCCGACGATGACGTTGGGCGCGTACAACATCGACAGCACCGTGAGGCTGAACTGCCCGAAGATCGAATCGGTGATCCCGTACAGGTCTTGCATGGTCGCCCAATGCACCACCAGCGAGGCCGCCGTGACCATGCCGGATAGCCCGAGCAACGCCAGCACGCCCGCGGACGCGGCCCGCAGGGCGTCGCCCAGCCACAGCGGCAGCGACGACGCCGCCAGCGCCCGTCGTCCCACCCGGGACCACACGCCGACCGCGGCGCCGACGGCATGCACGACGAGCACGCTGGTGAACGCGCGCAGGGCGCTGGGCGTCTGCAGCTCGGTGATGACCGACGACGCGTCGTGGATGACGGCCAGGGCGATCGCGGCGATCAGCAGGGGGCCGCCCAGCGCGGACGCGACGACCCAGCGGACCACCAGCCACGAGGAATACGGGGAGATGGCCCGCGCCGTGCTGCGCGCCGTGGCCCAGATCATCAGCAGCACCGGCAGCAGCGGCATGACGCCCAATTCGCGGCCGCCGATCGAGATCGGCACCTGGTGCACGCCGAGCCACATGCTGGCGATCGCGCCCAGCGCCCCGGTCATGTCGCTGTTGGCGATCAACAACTGCAGCAACGTGACCGCGGCGATGATGACCAGGGCCACCACCGCCGGGCCGAACGCGACCCGGACTAGGTCACGCGCCTGGCGGGCGCCCGCAGGCCGGCCGTTTTCCACCCGTGTCACTCTTGGCGCAGGTCCCCGACTAGGCGCGCAGGCGCGCCGTTAGGACGGCGCTGGGCCAGACTGCGACGAAGGCGACTGCTGCTCCTGGCCGTAGGGCTGCTGGCCCCCGGCCTGGTTGGAGTAGTTGGACGACGAACCCTCGGAGCCGGCGCCGGCCGCAGGGGGCGGGCTGAAGCTCGGGAAGCCGGTGGGCGGCGTGGACGGACCTTGCTGCGCGGCCTGCTGGGGCGCGGGCTGGGCGCCGAAACCGCCCGTCGGAACCGCGGTTTGGGTCGGGCCCTGGCCGGCCCCGTATCCGCCGTACTGCGATCCGTACCCGGGGTGCTGCGGTGATTGCTGCTGACCGCCCGGCTGGCCGTAGTAGGGCTGCTGGCCGTACTGCCCGTATTGGCCGTACTGACCGTACTGGGCGTACGGGTCGTATTTCGGCCGCGGCGTCGGCGCCGTGATGACACCCGCTTCCAAGAGGACGACGACGACGGCGGCGATCGCCTGGAGCACGCTGCAGGCCACCAGGGGCCACATCGCCCAGCCGACCGAGACGCCGGCGGGCAGGTTGATGGTCTCGGTGATGGCGAGCAACCCACCCAGGACCGCGATGACCGCGACGATTCCGGCGTAGCTCTTGGCCTTGGGCACCAGGCTCAGGCCCGCGAGCAGCGCGGCCAGCACCGCGACGATGACGGCGGTGCCCGCGTCACCGGCGCGGCCGCCGACGCCCGGGCCGAGGTCGGCGCCAATGGTGAAGGTCGGTCCGAAGTTCAGCAGGTATACGGCGAGTCCGAGGACGATCACCGCGATGTTCAGGTAGAGCGGGAGCTTGCTGGCGCCGTCGTCGTCCTTGGTGAACGACGGTGTGCTGCCTGCGTAGGAGCCGCCGGGCGGCGCGGTCGGGTATCCGGGGCTGCCGGGCGAGTAGGTCATGGCTCCTCCTGTTGCTTCCAGTGCCTTGAAGTGCCTTTGCGGGCGCCACAGTTGCGTCGCGACGCTGTGCTTGCGGGCGCGCCGTTTCACAACCGCCGTGCCCGGCGCTTGCGTTGCGACGCGATCGATCAACCACGCTAGCGCACTTCGCGACGCCGGTGCCGTGGCGACCGGCTCGGACACGAGACCGCCGCCGATCCGTGCCGCCGCGACGGCAGCTTGCCGAGCGAAGGTAGAACACGTTCTAATTCACCCCATGGATTACGGGCTTGTGCTTTTTACCAGCGACCGCGGCATCTCTCCGGCGTCGGCCGCGAAGCTTGCCGACGAACACGGCTTCACGACCTTTTACGTGCCGGAACACACCCACATCCCGATCAAGCGCGAGGCGGCGCACCCGACGACCGGCGACGCGTCGCTGCCGGATGACCGCTACATGCGGACGCTAGACCCATGGGTAAGTCTGGGGGCGGCCTGCGCCGTCACGTCGCGCGTGCGGCTGTCCACCGCGGTGGCGCTGCCGGTCGAGCACGACCCGATCACGCTGGCGAAAAGCATCGCGACCCTCGACCATCTGTCCGGCGGGCGCGTCAGCCTCGGCGTCGGGTTCGGCTGGAACACCGACGAGCTCGCCGACCACGGCGTGCCGGCCGGACGGCGCCGCACCTGCCTGCGCGAGTACCTCGAAGCCATGCGCGAGCTGTGGACCAAGGAGGAAGCCGCCTACGACGGCGAGTTCGTCAAGTTCGGGCCCAGCTGGGCCTGGCCCAAGCCCGTGCAACCACACATTCCGGTGCTGGTCGGCGCGGCCGGGACCGAGAAGAACTTCAAGTGGATCGCCCGC
Source organism: Mycobacterium sp. E342 (assembly GCF_001667665.1). Lineage (NCBI taxonomy): Bacteria > Bacillati > Actinomycetota > Actinomycetes > Mycobacteriales > Mycobacteriaceae > Mycobacterium > Mycobacterium sp. E342. The sequence goes on along the minus strand of NZ_LZJM01000067.1, from coordinate 6,142 downwards.
AGCGCCGACGGCTGGATCACCACGCCGCGCGACTTCGACATCGACGAGCCGGTGAAGTTGCTCCAGGACACCTGGGCGGCCGCCGGCCGCGACGGCGCCCCGCAGATCGTCGCCCTGGACTTCAAGCCGGTGCCCGAGAAGCTCGCCAAATGGGCCGAGCTCGGCGTGACCGAGGTGCTGTTCGGCCTGCCGGACAAGCCCGACGACGAGGTCGCCGCCTATGTGGAGCGGCTCGCCGGCAAGCTGGCCGCCCTCGTCTGAGACGCCTCCGTATCCCCGAGACATAAACCACGGCGACGGTTTACGGCGTGTCGTGTGCGTGGTTTATGTGTCGTGGACGGGCCGGGCGTCAGGCCAGCGCGGCCCGGTTGTCCTTCTCCGTCGGCCGCACCACGATCGAAGCCCCGAGCGGCTCGCCGTTGCTGAGTAGCCCGACCAGATCGGGGTCCTCGCTCAGGGCCAGGAAGCGGCTGCCGTCGCCATCGAGACGGCCGACGATGAGGCCGGTGTGCACCGGCCAGTCGTAGCGGACGGTGTAGGTCTCGATGGTCGCCGGACCGTCGGCCTTGACAGTCACGGGCATCCTGGGACGCGCGGCGACCTCGGCACGCAGCGCGGCGCTGTTGTCGGGCTTCCAGTTCACCGGGGTGGTCGAGTACACCCCGACGGAGTACTTGCTCATGATCCCGCCGTTGGCGGCGACTAGGCCGAATTGCCCTGGCCGGTCCCGCATTTCGCTGACCGTTTCGGCGATGCCGTGCAGTGAGTAGTTGTTGCCCGGCCCGCCGAAGTACGGCAGGCCGCCGGTGAGCGTCAGCCCGCGCGGGTCGTCGGTGGCCAGAGAAGTCCCGTCGCAGAAGTTGAACACCGGCACCGGGAAGCAGCTGTAGAGGTCGAAGGTCGAGATGTCGTCGATGCCGACGCCAGCGCCGACGAGCGCTTCCCGGACCGCCAGCACTGAAGCCGAGTTGTGCGTCAGGTCGAGGCGGTCGAGCAGCGGCTGGTCCACCATGTCGGCGTGGCCGTGCAAGAACACCCAGCGCTCTTCGGGCACGCCGAGCCTGCGGGCCGCGGCCACCGACATCAACAGCGCGGCCGCACCTTGATTGACCTGGTCACGGGCCACCAGCAGCCTCGGGTACGGATCACAGATCATCCGGTTGGCCGCGGTGACGGTGATGAGCTCGTCGACCGTGCGCTCCACCGGGGAGGATGCGAACGGGTTCTTCGCCGCCACCTTGGTGAACGGAGCGAACAACTCGCCCATCTGGCGCCGGTAGTCGGAGACGCTCAAGCCCAGTCGGGCACGACGCGCGTTCTCCAGCAGCCCGTACTGGGCCGGCGCGCCGACCAAGCCATGCGCGACGGTGTAGGCGTCGAACAGGCCCTCGTAGCCGAAGCCCCGGTCTTCGAGGGAGCCCTCGACCGTGTCGGAATGATCCGGCTTCTCCCGGTCGGCGAAATACCGGATGCTGGAAGTGTTCTCAGAGCCGAAGATCATCACGACCTCGGCCGCACCCGAGGAGATAACGCCGGCGAACTCGGTGACCAGATGCTGTGGGCCCTGGCCGCCGATGGGTTCGAGAAGCGTGCGGGCTGGTGCAGCACCGATGCGCTGGGCCACCGAACGCGGGTAGTTGTTGGACTTGCCCATCGGCGCGGGTGTGCGCCCGGAGAGTTCGAACTGCCGGATCGCGGCGACGGTGTCGATGGACGCGGCGACGGTGGTGGCGTCGGCCCCACAGTCATGCAGTGCGGCCTGCGCCGCCGCGGTGGCCAGTTCCACCGAGGACATCCCGCGGTAGCCGGTGTCCTCGATGCGCTCGGTGAACTGCCCCACACCGACGATGACCGGCGTGTTCGGGTCGAGATTCATAGACCCACTATCTACCTGGGGCAGGGCCCCGGCCAAATCCGGGGCCCTCGCAGCGTCCTATGGTGGCGACCCGCCTCGCCCGGTCCCCCGCAAGCGGGAGGTGCCCCCAACGCCGGGCTCCCGATCGCCACGGGCCCTACAGGCTTTGCAGGATCTCCCGGGCCAGCGCGGCGGTCTCCGAAGGGGTCTTGCCGACCTTGACGCCGGCCGCCTCCAGGGCTTCCTTCTTGGCGGCCGCGGTGCCCGACGAACCGGACACGATGGCGCCGGCGTGGCCCATCGTCTTGCCTTCCGGCGCAGTGAATCCCGCGACATAGCCCACGACCGGCTTGCTCACGTTGGCTTTGATGTAGTCGGCCGCACGCTCCTCGGCATCGCCGCCGATCTCACCGATCATCACGATGACCTTGGTGTCGGGGTCCTTCTCGAACGCCTCGATGGCGTCGATGTGGGTGGTGCCGATCACCGGGTCACCGCCGATGCCGATCGACGTGGAGAACCCGAAATCGCGCAGCTCGTACATCATCTGGTAGGTCAGCGTGCCGGACTTGGACACCAGGCCGACGGGTCCGGGGCCGCTGATGTTGGCGGGCGTGATCCCGGCCAACGCCTCACCCGGGGTGATGATGCCGGGGCAGTTCGGCCCGATGATGCGCGTCTTGTGGCCCTTGTCCAGGTTGTACGCCCACGCATATGCGGTGTCCTGCACCGGCACTCCCTCGGTGATGACCACCAGCAACGGGATCTCGGCATCGATGGCCTCGATCATGGCGTCCTTGGCGAACTTCGGCGGCACGAAGCCGACCGACACGTTGGCGCCGGTCTCCTTCATCGCCTCCGCGACGCTGCCGAACACCGGCAGCTCGACGTCCTTACCGACCGGGTCGACGTGCGAGACGGTGGTGCCCGCCTTGCGCGCGTTCACCCCGCCCACAACCTGCGTGCCGGCTTTCAGCATCAGCGCGGTGTGCTTGGTGCCCTCGCCGCCGGTGATGCCCTGGACGATGACCTTCGAGTCCTTGTTCAGGAAGATCGACATTCGTTGGCTCCCTTACTTGTTCGCCAGCTCGGCGGCTTTGTCGGCACCGGCGTCCATGGTCTCGGCCTGGATCACCAGCGGGTGGTTGGCTTGGGCCAGGATGCGGCGTCCTTCGTCGACGTTATTGCCGTCGAGCCGCACCACGAGCGGCTTGTTGGCCTCGTCACCGAGCATGTTCAGGGCGGTCACGATTCCGTTGGCGACGGCGTCGCACGAGGTGATACCCCCGAACACGTTCACGAAGACGCTCTTGACCTGCTTGTCGTTCAGGATGACGTCCAGCCCCGCGGCCATGACTTCGGCCGACGCGCCTCCGCCGATGTCCAGGAAGTTGGCCGGCTTGACCCCGCCGTGCTTTTCCCCGGCGTACGCGACGACGTCGAGCGTGGACATCACCAGGCCCGCGCCGTTACCGATGATGCCGACGGCGCCATCCAGCTTGACGTAGTTGAGGTCGTGCTCTTTGGCCTTGAGCTCCAGCGGGTCGGTGGACGCGCGGTCCTCGAACTCGGCGTGCTCGGGGTGGCGGAAGTCGGCGTTGGCGTCCAGCGTGATCTTGCCGTCCAGCGCCAGGATTTGGTCTTCGGGGTCGCGCACCAACGGATTGACCTCGACCAGGGTGGCGTCCTCGGCGACGAACAGCTCCCACAGCTTGTTGATGGTCACCGCGGCGGCGTCGAGCACCTCGGCGGGCAGGTGGCCCTGCTCGGCGATCGAGCGCGCGGTCGCCAGGTCGACACCGGTGACGGCGTTCACCGGAACCTTGGCCAGCCGCTCGGGCTTGGTGGCGGCCACCTCTTCGATTTCCATCCCGCCCTCGACCGAGCACATGGCCAGGTAGGTGCGGTTGGCACGGTCCAGCAGGAAGGAGATGTAGTACTCCTCGGAGATGTCGCTGGCCTCGGCGACCAGCAGCTTCTTGACGATGTGGCCCTTGATGTCGAGGCCGAGGATGTTCTTGGCGTGTTCGTAGGCTTCGTCCGGTGTCGCCGCGTACTTGACGCCCCCCGCCTTGCCGCGGCCGCCGACCTTCACCTGCGCCTTGACCATGACCGGGCGACCGATTTCGGCGGCGATTTCCCGAGCGCCCTCGGCGGTGTCGGTCACCCGCCCCGGCGTAGTCGGTACGTTGTGCTTGGCGAACAATTCTTTTGCTTGATACTCGAAAAGGTCCATGGACTCTCTGTCTTCGCTCGACTCAACTGCTAGGCCTCTTGATGGGCGGTGCCGCGTTCGGCGACTCGCACGGACGAACTGTATCCACTGGCCAACCGGCCCTTACGGGCGCGTCCGGCGATGTGGCACAGCTCACGACATCCCCGCCTACCAGCGTCGTGACTCAAATCACAATTTCGGCCGGTTTGCCCGACGAGGTTGCCAGTGCCGCGAGTTAGCGGATACCTTCCTAGGGTCCAGATAACGTTATGGTCACGATACGAGGACATTTCAGCTTGTCCCAGCACCGTTTAGCTCCTTCAACTGCCGAAACGGCAGGCGTGGTGAGAGTTGGCCGCTCGGCGGGCGGCCGGGGAACGGAACCCCATCGCAACGAAGTCACCGAAATCCTCCCGCTCGACGGCTTCGACTTCGATGACCTGGATTGGCGCGACGACGCCCGCGATCTCGGCGACCTCGACTACAGCAACGACTCCAGGTTCGACAACGCCGCGCAGGTGCTGCTGGCTCCAGAACTCGACGACCTGAACGACGCCGACGATCCGGCCCCGCTGTGGCTGGCCGCGCCGGTGACCGAGGTGCTCCCGCGGGTGGTCGTCGGGCCCGAGCGGCGTCCGGCTCGCGGGCATGCCACCGATGTCGTCGGGGCGGTGCGGCGCGGCGGGCAGCATCGCAAGCAACCGACCAGCGCGGCCAGGGGCCGCCTGATGATCTCGGCGATGGCCGCCGGCGCGGCCGCCGCGGCGGCCCACACCGCCACCAGCCACGCCGACACGCCCAGGACCGAGGCCGTGCTGACCGCGAACGCGTCGGCGCTCACCGGCGGGTCCGGCAGCAACACGATCCGCGGCGCGCAGGTGGTCGCGCTCGAGCCGGCGGCGACCGCCGCCGTGCACAACCAGGAGCTGGCCAAGGGCGTCGCGTTCGCCAACGACCGCGCCCAGCGCGAGGCACGGCTGCAGCAGCCGCTCTATGTGATGCCCACAAAGGGCATCTTCACCTCCAACTTCGGCTACCGCTGGGGCGTGCTGCACGCCGGCATCGACCTGGCCAACTCGATCGGGACACCGATCTACGCGGTGTCCGACGGCGTCGTCATCGACGCGGGGCCCGCCGCCGGCTACGGGGCGTTGGTCAAGCTCCGCCACGCCGACGGCACCGTGACGCTCTATGGCCATGTCAACACGACGCTGGTCAGCGTCGGGCAGCGCGTGATGGCCGGCGACCAGATCGCCACCATGGGCAACCGGGGCAACTCCACCGGCCCCCACCTGCACTTCGAGGTGCTTCAGGGCGGCACCGAACGCATCGACCCCGTCCCGTGGCTGGCTAAGCGGGGTCTTATGGTCGGTAACTACGCTGGTTGAGGTGACCGCGCCGAATCAACCAACCCCCGGTCCGCAACCGCCTGAGTCCGCGTCGCCGTCGGACTCCAAGACGCGCATCATCCGCCGGGCACCCACCGGACCCGTCCCTATCGCGCCGGAATCCCCGACCACCCACATCCCGTCCCAGCCGCCGCTCTATCAGGCCGCTTCTCGCCCGGGAAGCCGCGTTGCCTACGACGCGCCGGGCGACGAGCCAAGCGACCGGACGGCCGTCGCCGCCTGCGCCGTCAGCATCGTCAGTGGGTGGGCCACGTCGGTGGTCGCCACCGACCTGATCGCCGGTTGGTGGCGATCCGACCGCTTGTTCTGCATCGCCGTCGCATTCCTCGCCGTGGTTTTCGCGGCGGCCACCATCTCGGGCGTGATCATGCTGCTGCAGCACCGGCCCGTCGGGCGCTACCTCATCGCGGTCGGCGCCGTGGTCGCCGTGCTGACCTACCTGGGTGTGTTCATCGCCGGTGCCCGTGTCGCGTGGATCGTGCACCTGCTGCCGCTGCTGCCGCTCGCCAGCGTGGTGCTCGCGATGCACCCGCGAACCAAACGCTGGCTGGAGGCGTGACGCGGCCGGCAGGCCGCACCGGCTAGATGTACCCGGTTAAGACGTTGGTGTCAGTCGGCTGATTGGGGGTTGGCCTCCGATGGCTGTGTGGCGACGTTGATTGT
>NZ_LZJM01000066.1:0-939 GCF_001667665.1 Mycobacterium sp. E342 | reverse complement strand
GAGATGGACCAGTCCGTCCACGTAGGCCATGGCCAAGTCGTGCCGCAATTCGGGATCGCCGGCGAACGGCTCGGGCAAGTCGAAACCGGGCGTGAATCCGTCGACGACGCCCATCAGCATGAATTCAGAACCAAGTACGTCGGTGTCAGCACAGTACAGCACGGGCTGCGGGTGCGGAACCGGTGTGCCTTCGAGGGCGTGCAGAATGCGCCACTCGCGGTGGGTGTTTGACGCGCTCGGGTCATTCTTCACCACGGGTGGGCGGCGCAGGACCCAGGCGTCGTCGCCGCGTGCTACGCGGAACAGTGCATTGGCGATTCCGGTGCTTGCCCCGATGCGTTCAGCCGTCAGCGGCTGACCACGGCCAGGGAGGCGGTCGCCGATCCACTCGTCGAGCCGGCCAATGTCGACAAGGTGTGCGGTGGTGGTCATCGCTCCGAAGATAGCAATCTTGACAGTGAGTGTCAATGATGGCAGGGTATGTCACATGATCGATTTCGAGCTCCCGGCGGAGATTCAGCAACTGCGTGCCCGGGTCGCCACTTTCATCGACGAGGTAGTGCTGCCGGCGGAGCCACAGATCGGCACGCGTCCCTTCTTCGACATCGTCAAGGAGGTCCAGGACAGGGCCCACGCGGAAGGGTTGTGGTGCCCCTTCGTACCGGTGCAGTACGGCGGAATGGGGTTGGGGCACTTGGCCAATGCCGTCGTGCAAGTCGAAGTGGGCCGCGCGTTCAGCCATCTGGGTGCGTGGGCGTTGAACTGCATGGGCCCACAGGACGCGACCATGCTGACCCTCATCGAGCACGGGACCGAGGAGCAGAAGCAGCGCTACCTGGTCCCGCTGGTCAACGGCGATATCCGGGTCTGCTTTGCCATGACCGAAAGAGCCGCCGGCGCCGATGCCACCGGCATGCAGACCAGCGCGGTGCGCGAGGG
>NZ_LZJM01000065.1:0-58031 GCF_001667665.1 Mycobacterium sp. E342 | reverse complement strand
GGCGCCGCGCCCGCGGCGGCGCCGGCGCGGCCCGGTCCGGTGCCCGGCCGTCCGTCACCGGCGCAGCCGAAGCCGCCCGCTCCCGGGCAGCCGACCGGTCAGCCCCCCGCCCAGCCCGGTCCGCACCCCGGCATGACGCCGGGTCCGCGCCCCGGTCCGGCGCCGAAGCCCGGCGTCCGCACCCCGCGCGTCGGCAACAACCCGTTCTCGTCCGCGCAGCCCGTCGACCGGCCGATCCCGCGTCCCATGGCGCCGCGCCGGCGCCTCCGCGGGCGCCGGGGCCGCCTGGGCGGCGGCGGTCGTCGTCCCGCCCGCGGGTGCGCCGGCCGATTCGCCGTTACCGATGGCCTTGTCGAGGGCCTGGTCGAGCGATTTGTCCGGTCCCTTGACGGGAGCCTTCGCGGCCGGCCTGGCCGCCGTCTTCTGGGCAGCCGGCTTGCCGCCCCCGAAGGATTCGCGCAGTCGCCGAGCGACCGGCGCCTCCACCGTCGATGATGCGGATTTTACGAATTCGCCCTGTTCATTCAGCCGGGCGAGAACTTCCTTACTGGTGACACCGAGTTCCTTGGCCAACTCGTGTACGCGGGCCTTACCTGCCACTACATCTCCTGTCTGAGAGGCGACAGTCGTGGGGCCGCGCCTCGGGTTTAGCTATGACGCATGGTCATCGTGACTTCACGGTGTGCTCATGTTCTTTGCTGCCTCTTCTGTTGCCGGGCAAGTCGAGCGCTTCTAGAGACTCTAGGTGCTCGACCAACGCGGATGTGTCCGGTGGACGGTTGATGCGCAGCGCTCTGGTGAAAGCCCGCCGCCGAATCGCCTGTTGCACGCAATGCCGCTCGGGATGCAACCACGCACCCCGCCCCGGCAGGCTGGTCCCGGTGTCAACGATCACGGCGTAGTCGCCGTTCCCGTCCGGCACAGCCACGACGCGAAGCAGTTCGACGGCCAGCTCTCGCTTCCGGCACCCGACACACGTCCGGACTGGTCCGTCCACACGTCTGTGCGCCGAGACCGAAGGCTCACGCTGGATCACGGCTCAGTCTAGCGTCACTTATCCGATGGTCAGAACCGCCCGAGGTGCGGGCCGCCGTCCCGCCCGGCGGCGCCCCCGGGCCGGCTGTCTGCGCTAGCGGTCGTGCGCCATCCCATGGGTGGCCCCATTTTCGGGGTGACCCGCCGAATGCGGCTCGGATCCGCCGGGCGTGTCGCCGCGGATGTCGATGCGCCAGCCGGTGAGCCGGGCGGCCAGCCGCGCGTTCTGGCCCTCCTTGCCGATGGCCAGCGACAACTGGAAATCGGGTACCACCACGCGGGCGGCGCGGGCGTTCTGGTCGATGATCGACACGGAGACCACCTTGGCCGGCGACAAGGCGTTGGCCACGAAGCGGGACGGGTCTTCGTCGTAGTCGATGATGTCGATCTTCTCGCCGGACAGCTCGCTCATCACGTTGCGGACCCGCTGGCCCATCGGGCCGATGCAGGCCCCTTTCGCATTCAGGCCGGGGACGTTGGATTTAACCGCGATCTTGGAGCGATGGCCGGCCTCGCGCGCCACCGCCACGATTTCGACCGACCCGTCGGCGATCTCGGGGACCTCCAGGGAGAACAGCTTGCGCACCAGGTTGGGGTGCGTGCGGGACAGCGTGATCACCGGCTCCCGCGCGCCGCGGGTCACCCCGATCACGTAGCACCGCACCCGGTTGCCGTGCTCGTAGCTCTCGCCGGGGACCTGTTCGGCCGCCGGGATCACGCCCTCGGAGGCCTTGGTCTCGGTCCCCATCCGGACGACGACCAGCCCGCGGGCGTTGGCGCGGCTGTCCCGCTGGATGACGCCCGCGACGATCTCGCCCTCGCGGGTGGAGAACTCGCCGTAGGTGCGTTCGTTCTCCGCGTCGCGGAACCGCTGCAGCATGACCTGGCGGGCGGTGGTGGCGGCGATGCGGCCGAAACCCTCCGGGGTGTCGTCCCATTCGCTGATCACGTTGCCGTCTTCATCGGTCTCGCGGGCGACCACCTTGACGACGCCGGTCTTGCGGTCGATCTCGATGCGCGCATCGTTCTGGTGGCCCTCGGTGTGCCGGTACGCGGTGAGCAGCGCCGACTTGATCGTCTCGAGCAGCTCGCTGACCGAGATGCCCCGATCCACCTCGATGGCATGCAGCGCGGCCATGTCGATGTTCATCAGCGCCGCTCCTCCTCATCGCTAAGCTCTGCATCGTCGCCGGCGCGGTTCATGCTCCGGCCTCCGTCCTGCCGGCCTGGCCCGCCAAGTCCAACTCGGCTTGAGCCGGGGGCGAAAACTCCACCTGGACAACGGCTTTGGCGATATCGGCGAGCGGAATCCGGCGCAGCCGATAGTCACGGCCCGCACGGACCACCAGCGCGACGGCGTCGCCGCTCGCCTCGCCGATCCGGCCGGTCAGCCGCGAACCGTCGACGAGGACGACGTCGACCTTGCGGCCACGGGCGCGGCGGAAATGCTTTTCACCGGTCAGCGGGCGGTCCACCCCGGGCGAACTCACCTCGAGCACGTAACGGTCCCCGATGTCGTCGAGCCCGTCCAGCAAAGCCGACGCCGAGTGCGACAGCGTCGCGATGGTGTCCAGGTCGAGGGCTTTGTCGCCGTCGGCGATCACGGTGATCCGCGGCGGACGCGTCCGGGCGTCGACGACCACGTCCTCGATCTCGTATCCCGCGCGCGCGAACTCATCACCGAGTAGCTCGATCACCTGCGTCTGCGAAGGTAGCCCGGTGGTCACGGCGAGCTCCTCATCTTGAGTTGTCCGGTCAGCTGGAGGGCGTCGCCGCCCCGCTGGCTTGCGGGCGGCTCCAGTGTCCCGGCGGAACGCGAAGGCTGCCGTCCCGCGAGAGCCAGCTATCAACGATACGCCAGGAATCGCGTCTGACGGCCGGATCGCGTCCTGGCTTCGTACCCACCTCCGCACCGATGGCAGGATGTGTTTGTGTCTAGCGCAGATCCCGTCGTCAACCGGCGGGGTGTGCTCGCCGGCGGTGCGGCTCTGGCTCGGGGCGGGGGCCGTCGTCTCGCTCGTCGACGACGTGGTGATCTTGCCGGCGGCCCGCGAGATCTCGGTGGACAGGGCGCGGGCGTGCGCGGCGCGCTGGCTGGCGACCACCGTCAGCGCGGCGGCGATCTGCGGCGGATTGCCGACGGCCGCCGCGGCCGCCCCGGCCAGCGCGCTGTCCTTGCGGGCCTGGTCCAACGGCCCCAGCAGTTCTTCGACGGCCGGGGGTTTGGGCGGGGACTCGCCGCAGGCGGAGGTGACCACCCCGAGCGCAGCCAGAGCCGCACCGGCCGGCCCACCGCCACCCCCGCCGCCGGTGTCCGACGTGATCAACGCGCTGCGCGCCTCGGCGGACAGCGCCAACCGCCTGGTGGCGGGCGAATCCGGCTACCGGGCGGGGCTGCTCGCCTCGATCATCGCGTCCTGCACGGCGTCGTACACGGTCGCCCTGGTGCCCGGGGGCCCGTCGATATGAGCTCCGGCAAGGACGCCGACAACGCGGCGCTGTGCGACGCGCTGGCCATCGAGCACTCGACGATCTACGGCTACGGCATGGTGTCGGCGCTGTCACCACCGAGCGTGAACGGCATGGTGGTGGAGGCCCTGGCCCAGCACCGCCAACGCCGCGACGACGTGATCGCGATGCTGACGGCGCGCAAGGTCAACGCACCCGTCGCCGCCGCCGGTTATCAGTTGCCCCTCCTGGTGGGCAGCGCGGCCGACGCGGCGCGCCTGGCGGCGCGGATGGAGAACGACGGCGCGTCGGCCTGGCGCGTGGTGATCGAGCACGCCGAGACGGCCGACGACCGCGCGTTCGCCGCGACGGCCCTGACGCAAAGCGCCGTGATGGCCGCCCGATGGAACCGCGTGCTGGGCGCCTGGCCCATCACGACGAGCTTCCCGGGCGGAAACGACTAGCGCCGCAAGGCTTTTCGTCCTATCCGGCCAGGGTGGCCGCGAGGTCGGTGGCCAGCGACGGGCCGGTGGCCAGCTCGCGGGTCTCTCCGGTGAAGCGGTCGCGCAGCTCCACCACGCCGTTGCCCCACCCGCGGCCCACCACCAGGATCCAGGGCACGCCCAGCAGCTCGGCGTCCTTGAACTTGACCCCGGGCGACGCCTGCCGGTCGTCGAGCAGGACATCGACCCCCAACCGGTCCAGTTCGCCGGCCAGCGCGGTGGCCCCCGTGCGGGCGTCCGCGTCCTTGTTGGCGATCACCAGGTGGACGTCGAACGGCGCGATCGCCGGCGGCCAGCGCAGGCCCAGCTCGTCGTGGTGCTGCTCGGCGATCACCGCCACCATCCGCGACACCCCGAGGCCGTAGGAGCCCATGGTGAGCCGCACCGGCTTGCCGTCCTCGCCGAGCACGTCGGCGGCGAACGCGTCGGTGTATTTGCGGCCGAGCTGGAAGATGTGCGCGATCTCGATGCCCCGCGCCGAGACCAGCGGGCCGGCGCCGTCGGGAGACGGATCACCGTCGCGCACCTCGGCGGCTTCGATGGTGCCGTCGGCGGTGAAATCCCGGCCGGCCACCAGGCCGACGACGTGCCGGCCCGGTTCGTCGGCCCCGGTGATCCAGCTGGTCCCGTCCACCACCCGAGGGTCGACGAGATAGCGAACGCCGTTGTCGCGCAGCGCCTTCGGTCCTATGTAGCCCTTCACCAGGAACGGGTACCTGGCGAAGTCGGCGTCGTCGAGCAGCGCGTAGTCGGCCGGTTCCAGGGCCGCGCCCAGCCTCTTGTCGTCGACCTCTCGGTCGCCGGGTAGCCCGATGGCCAGCAGCTCCCACTCCCCGCCGGGCTGGCGCACCTTGAGCAGCACGTTCTTCAGCGTGTCGGCCGCGGTGACGGTGTGACCGAGGTCCGCCGTGTTGGCCCAGTCCACCAGGGTGGCGATGGTCGGGGTGTCACCGGTGTCGTGGACCACCGCCTCGGGGAGGCCATCGATGGGTTTGGCCTCCGGGCGGGCGGTGATGACGGCCTCGACGTTGGCCGCGTACCCGGACTCCAGGCAGCGCACGAAGGTGTCCTCGCCGACCGGGCTTTCGGCCAGGAACTCCTCCGACGCGCTGCCGCCCATCGCTCCCGACACCGCGGACACGATCACGTAGCGCACCTGCAGCCGGTTGAAGATGCGCTGGTAGGCCTCCCGATGCGCGTGGTAGGCGGCCTTGAGCCCGGCGTCGTCGGTGTCGAAGGAGTAGGAGTCCTTCATCAGGAACTCGCGCACCCGCAGGATCCCCGCGCGCGGCCGCGCCTCGTCGCGGTATTTGTTCTGGATCTGGTAGAGCAGGACCGGAAAGTCCTTGTAGGAACTGTATTCACCCTTGACGGTCAGGGTGAACACCTCTTCGTGCGTCGGCCCGAGCAGGTAGTCGTTGCCGCGGCGGTCCTTGAGGCGGAATACGCCGTCGCCGTATTCGGTCCACCGGTTCGTCGTCTCGTACGGCGCGCGCGGCAGCAGGGCGGGGAACAGGATCTCCTGCCCGCCGATCGCGTCCATCTCCTCCCGGACGACGGCTTCGATCCTGCGCAGCACCCGCAGGCCGAGTGGCAGCCAGCTGTAGAGCCCGGGGGCGATGGGCCGGATGTAGCCGGCCCGGATGAGCAGCTTGTGGCTGGGCACTTCGGCGTCGGCGGGATCGTCGCGCAGGGTGCGCAGGAACAACTGGGACATCCGGGTGATCACAGCGGGCCAGCCTAACTTGTCAGGGATGGGCGCCTAGCAGCCGAGGACCCATGCAAGGCTCCGCGAATCTGGTATCGCCGGCGCTATCGAATGCGGCGCAAAGCTATTGGTGCCGGCCGTCAATCGGCGACCGCGGCGTCACAGCTCGCCGGCGTCGATCGCTTCCTTGACCTCTTGCGCGTGGGCGACCTGCGCCGGCGTGTAGCCGATCAACAGCGCGGCGGCGCCGACGACGACGGCCACCCCGGCCACCCACAGCAGGCCGTAGGTGTAGCCCTGGTCGAGCGCGTGCAACTGGAGGTCGTTCATGATCTTCACCGGGCCGGTGGTCCCGCCCATGTACAGCGTGCGTGAGGTGATCACGGCCTGGATGACGGCCAGTACCAGCGGCCCGCCGAGGCTCTGCAACATCAACGCGATCGCCGAGACCGGGCCGATCTGGTCGAAACCGACACCGGCGATGGCCGCCAGCGTCAGCGGGACGACGCAGATGCCGATGCCGATTCCGCCCACGATGATGGGGAGCACCAGGTTGGGGAAATAGGGCACGCCGCGGTGCATGAATGCCCAGCCGTAGAGCATCGCCCAGAACAGCAGAATCCCGCCGCCGATCGTCAACACCCGGGGCGAGAACCGCGACACCAGTTGCGAGGAGACGCCCAGGCCTATCCCCATCGCGATGACGAACGGGATGAAGCCGACCCCGGCGCGCAGCGCGCTGTAGCCGAGGATGTCCTGCACGTACAGGCCGATGCAGACGGTCAGGCTGAACATGAGCCCGCCGGCAAGGAAGATCGCGGCGAAGGTGACCAGCCGGTTGCGGTCGCGGAACAGGTCGAAGGGGACGACGGGATTTTCGGCGGTGCGCTCCACGATGATGAAGGCCAGCGCCGCGGCCATGGCCACCACACCGGAGCCGACGGTGGTGATCGACACCCAGCCCTTCTCCGGCCCCATCGAGAAGGCGAAGACGGCGGCGGTGCAGGCCAGCGTGGCCAGCATGGCCCCGGTCGCGTCGAGCTTCATCCGCTCGCGGTTGGTCTCGCGCAGCGCGGTGCGGGCCAGGTAGATCATCACCAGCCCGATCGGCACGTTCACCAGGAACGCCAGCCGCCAGGACACCTCGGTCAGCGCTCCGCCGACCACCAGGCCCATCACCGAACCGATGGCGGTCATCGCGGCGAACACGGCCGTCGCGAAGTTACGCGCGGGCCCCTTCGGGAAGGTGGTGGCCACCAGCGCCAGGCCCGTCGGCGAGGCGATGGCGGACCCGACGCCCTGGGAGAGCCGGGCGATCACCATGGTGGCCTCGTCCCACGCCACCGCGCACAGCACCGAGGAGATGGTGAACAGCGCGACGCCGACGATGAAGGTGCGCTTGCGCCCGATCGTGTCGCCGAGCCGGCCACCCAGCAGCATCAGCCCGCCGAAGGTGAGGACGTACGCGGTGATCACCCAGCTGCGGCCGGCATCGGACAGGCTCAGCTCGTTCTGGATCTTGGGAAGCGCGACGATGGCGACGGTGCTGTCCATGGTCGCCAGCAACTGCATGCCGCCGATCGCGATCACGGCCGCGATGAAGCGACGCGAAGGCAACCAGGCCGGGTAGTACTTGCTGAGGCGAGTGGAGGCGGTCTCCGCCGGGCGCGTGGCGCGCACCGGGGCCGGACGATCGGGGCGCGCGGAGGTGAAGTTCCGCACCGCGCGCTCACTGTCGTTGAGGGCCGTCATAAAGGGTTACCTTACAGTAATCTTAAGATCCGTTTAAAGCCCGAAAGCCGCCACCGGACCGATCACGATGATCGCGGGAGGTCGGATGCCCTCGGCGCGGATCTTTTCCGGCGTGTCGGCCAGGGTGGCCCGCAAAGTCTGCTGGGCAGCCGTCGTGCCGTGCTGCACCACCAGCACCGGTGTATCCGCAGGTCGACCGCCTTGTATCAGCGCTTCGGCGAAAAGCTCGATGCGTTCGACGGCCATCAGCAAAACAATGGTGCCCGTCAAGGCGGCCAACGCATTCCAATTCACTAACGATTCGGGATGTCCGGGCGCCAAGTGGCCGCTGACCACGACGAATTCGTGATTGACGGCCCGATGCGTGACCGGGACACCGGCCAGCGCGGGCACCCCTATGGCACTTGTCACACCCGGCACCACGGTGACCGGGATCCCGGCGTCGGCGCACGCGAGCACTTCCTCATACCCGCGGGCGAAGACGAACGGGTCGCCGCCCTTGAGGCGGACGACGAACTTCCCGGACCGGGCGCGGTCGATCATGACGTCGTTGATCGCGTCCTGCGCCATCGCCCGCCCGTAAGGGATCTTCGCCGCGTCGATGACCTCGACGTGCGGGGGCAGCTCGGCCAGCAGTTCCGGCGGCGCGAGCCGGTCGGCGACGTCGACGTCGGCGTGGGCCAGCAGGCGGCGTCCGCGCACCGTGATCAGCTCGGGGTCGCCGGGGCCTCCGCCCACGAGCGCCACGCCGCCGCGCACGACGTCGGAACTCGCGGCGCTGTCCGTGGTGATGAGCCCGGCCTGCAACGCCTCGCGGATGGCCGAGCGGATCGCCGCCGACCGGCGGTGCTCACCGCCGGCGAGCACCCCGACCGACAACCCGGCATAGCTGAAGGACGCCGGTGTCACCGCCGTGCCCTCCACGGCGATGTCGGCGCGGACGCAGAACAGGTGGCGGCGTTCGGCCTCGGCGACCACCGCCGCGTTCACGTCAGGATCATCGGTGGCTGCGATCGCGTACCAGGCGCCGTCCAGGTCGCCATCTCGGTATTCGCGCAGGGAAAAGGTGATTCCACTCATCGCCTCGACCGACCTGGTGGCACTGCGGGAGATGACGTGGACGTCGGCACCGCTGGCGATGAGCAGGGGCAGCCGGCGCTGGGCAACCGTGCCGCCGCCGACGACGACGACCTTTTTGCCGGCCAACCGCAGTCCAGCGAGGTAGGCGTTCTCGGTCACCGGGCAAGCCTAGTGGCAGAGCTTCTGGACGCCGTGAGCGTAACGCCACGGCGCGTTTGTGCGGATTTTTTCGCAGCGCGGTTACGCTCGCGCAGCGGCGCGGCGGGCGGCGGCGTGCGCGACGAACCGCGCGACGGCTTGTGGTGCGGCAGCCGGATGCGTGTGCAAGTACGAGGCGTGCACTCCGGCGTGCACGACGCCTTCGCGCACGGTATCCGCGCCGTTGCCCCGGTACACCCAGGCGGGCTGGTAGCTGTCGCTGAAAGTGACTGCGGTCCGGTGGAATTCATGCCCCACCGCCCGCTGCCCGGCGGAATACAGCGGTGAATCGGCAACGGCTACCGCGTCGCGGTAGGCGAGCGTCAGGTGCGGGGTGAACCGTGCCGACCCGGCCAGCACCCCGCACATCGGATGGCCGTCGAGTTCGGTGGCCAGGTAGATGAGGCCGGCGCATTCGGCGTGGATCGGCGAGCCCGCGCCGGCCAGCTCGTTGATCTGCCGGCGCACCACCTCGTTGGCCGAGAGTTCGGCGGTGAACTGTTCCGGGAAACCGCCGGGCAGCACCACCGCGTCCGTCCCGTCGGGCAACTCCTCGGCCAGCGGATCGAATTCGACCACGTCGGCGCCGGCGGCGCGCAGCAGCTCGGCATGCTCGGCATAGGCGAAGGTGAACGCCTTGCCGGCCGCCATCGCCACGGTGGCCCGCCCGCCCGGCGTCTCCCCCACCGCCGTCGCCGGGTCCCATGGCGGGGCGGCCCGGCTCGCGGCGACCGCCGCCACGGCCGCCAGGTCGACGTGACGAGCGATCAGGTCGGTCATCGCCTCGACCGCCTGCCGCGCCCGCCGCCCGTACTCAACCGCGGTGACCAGACCCAAATACCTTGTCGGAAGCTCCAATTCGGCCGCGCGGGGAATGGCGCCCAGCACCGCGACGCCCGCCTGCTCGCAGGCCTGCCGCAGCACCTGCTCGTGCCGGGCCGAACCGACCCGGTTGAGGATCACGCCGCGGACCCGCGTCGCGGTGTCGAACGTCGAAAAGCCGTGCAGCAGCGCGGCGATGCTGTGGCTCTGGCCGCGTGCGTCGACGACCAGGACGACGGGGGCGCCCAGCAGGCCGGCGACGTGGGCGGTGGAGCCCTGCGCGGGGCCGGCGGCGACGGGGCCGATCCGCCCGTCGAATAGGCCCATCACCCCTTCCACCACCGCGATGTCGGCGCCGCCGGCCCCATAGGCGTACAGCGGACCGACGAGGTCCTCGCCGACCAGCACAGGGTCCAGGTTGCGGCCGGGACGCCCGGCCGCCAGGCCGTGGTAGCCGGGGTCGATGAAGTCGGGGCCGACCTTGAACGGCACCACCACATGACCCGCACGCCGCAGGGCACCTATCAAACCCGTTGCGACGGTGGTCTTTCCGCTGCCCGATGCCGGCGCGGCGACGACGATCGCGGGGACACTCACCACTCGATGCCCTTCTGTCCCTTGCGGCCCGCGTCCATCGGGTGCTTGACCTTGGTCATCTCGGTGACCAGGTCGGCGGCGTCGATCAACCGCCGTGGGGCGTCGCGCCCGGTGATGACCACGTGCTGGTGGCCGGGCCGCGCCAGCAGCACGTCTACCACCTCGTCGACGTCCACCCAGCCCCATTTCAGCGGGTAGGTGAATTCGTCGAGCACGTAGAAATCGTGGCGCTGCGCGGCCAGCCGGTCCGAGATTTCGGCCCACCCGTCGGCAGCGGCCGCGGCGTGATCGAGCTCGCTGCCCGCCTTGCGCGACCAGGACCAGCCCGCCCCCATCTTGTGCCATTCGACCGGCCCACCCACATGGTCCTGATCGTGTACCCGGCCGAGTTGCGTGAAGGCGGTCTCTTCGCCCACTTTCCATTTGGCGCTCTTGACGAACTGGAACACCGCGACGGACAGTCCGGCGTTCCAGGCGCGCAGCGCCATCCCGAACGCCGCCGTCGACTTGCCCTTGCCGGGGCCGGTGTGGACCGCCAGCACCGGGGTGTTGCGCCGGGCCCTGGTGCTCAGCCCGTCATCGGGGACCTGAAGCGGGCGGCCTTGGGGCATGAGCGATTACCTTTCTCAGGCGGCGTTGCGCACGGCGCGCGTCAGGGAGTCCGCGTGCAACTGCTCCAAGCGCACGACCGGCGCGCCGAGCTGGCGGGCCAGTTGCCCGGCCAGACCCAGCCGCACATAAGACGTTTCGCAGTCCACCACCACCGCGGCGGCGCCCTCGGCCGCCAGGCTGGCGGCCGCGGCCCGGCTGCGGCCCAACGGATCCGGCCCGGCGGTGGCCCGGCCGTCGGTGAGCACCACCACCAGGGCACGCCGGGCCCGGTCGCGGGCCTTCTCCCGGACGATCAGTTGCCGCGCGGCCAGCAGGCCCTCCGCGAGCGGGGTCTTGCCGCCGGTGTCGAATCGGGCCAGTCGCCGGCCGGCGATGTGCGCCGACGACGTCGGCGGCAGCAACAGCCGCGCCTCCTGCTGGCGGAACGTGATCACGGCCACCTTGTCGCGGCGCTGGTAGGCGTCGCGCAGCAGCGACAGCGCCGCGCCGCTCACCGCGGCCATCCTGTCGCGCGCCGCCATCGAGCCCGACGCGTCCACGACGAAGATCACCAGGTTGCCTTCGCGCCCTTCGCGAATCGCCCGCCGCACGTCCTCGGGCGCCGGCCGCAACGGTCCGGCCGCGGCGCGCTCGGCGGCCGACAGCAGGGTGGCGAACAGGTGCAGCCCGTGCGCGCCCGAGCCGGTGTCATTGCCGTCGGCGGCCGCGACGACGCTGCCCGCGGCGTTGCGGGCCCGCGAGCGCCGCCCGGGCGCGCCCGCGCCGACGCCGGGCACCGTCAGCGCCTTGGTGCGGAAGGTTTTCGACGGCGGCGCGCTGGGCCTCGGGTTCGCCGGTGCCGGCGAGTTGGCTTGCGGCGCGCTCACATCGGCGGAGTGGCCGTTCCCGCCGGGCGGTTCGGGGTCGGGTTCGGGGTCGGGCTCGCCGTCGCCGCCCTGCGCCAGCGCCTCGTCCAGCTGGTCGCGGTCGATGCCCGGGTCGTCGAACGGGTCGCGGCGGCGCCGGTGCGGCAACGCCAGCTCCGCGGCCACCCGGACGTCTTGCTCCTCGACGGACGTGGCCCCCCGCCAGGCGGCGTGCGCAGCGGCGGTGCGGGCCACCACCAGGTCGGCCCGCATCCCGTCGACGTCGAAAGCCGCGCACACCGCTGCGATGCGTCGTAATTCATTGTCCGGCAACACGACCTGACCGACGAGCGCCCGCGCGTCGGCGATCCGGCGAGCCAGCTCGGCCTCGGCGTCGGCGTAGCGCTCGGCGAATGCGTCCGGGTCCGCCTCGTAGGCCATGCGCTGGCGGACCACCTCCACCCGCACGTCGACATCGCGCGACGCGTGCACGTCGACGGTGAGACCGAACCGGTCCAGCAGTTGCGGGCGCAGTTCGCCCTCTTCGGGATTCATGGTGCCGATCAGCACGAACCGGGCCTCGTGCGAATGGGAGATCCCGTCGCGTTCGATGTGCACCCGGCCCATCGCGGCGGCGTCCAGCAGCACGTCCACCAGATGGTCGTGCAGCAGGTTGACCTCGTCGACGTAGAGCACCCCACCGTGGGCGCGGGCCAGCAGCCCCGGCGAGAAGGCATGCTCGCCGTCGCGCAGCACCCGCTGCAGGTCAAGCGAGCCGATCACCCGGTCTTCGGTTGCGCCGAGCGGCATTTCGACGAGGCCGGTCCCCTCGCTGCCGTTGGCGGCGGACAGCAGCGCCGCCAGACCGCGCACGGCCGTCGACTTGGCCGTGCCCTTTTCGCCCCGGATCAACGCGCCGCCGATCTCCGGTCGGACCGCACACAAGAGCAGCGCCAGGCGCAGCTGGTCGTGCCCGACGATCGCGCTGAACGGATACGGCCTCACGGTAGCTCCGTCAGGCCGGAGCCCGGGCGTGCGGGCTTGAGCATCGGCACGTGCGGGATGCCGTCGTCGACGAAATCCTCACCGGCGCGCACGAAGCCATGCTGGGCGTACATGTCGGCCAGGTAGGTCTGCGCGTCGATCCGGCACGGGTAGTCGCCGACCTCGGCCAGGGCGGCGCGCAGCAGCCGGGTGGTGTGACCCTGCCCGCGGGCACTGCGTTTGGTGCACAGCCGGCCGATCCGGAACGTCTTTCGGCCGCCGGCGTGCTCCTCCATCAACCGCAACGTGCAGATCACCTCACCCTCGGGCGTCTCGAGCCAGAAGTGCCGAGTCTCGGCGAGCAGGTCACGCCCGTCGAGCTCCGGGTACGGGCAGGCCTGTTCCACCACGAATACCTCCACCCGCAACTTGAGCAGCTCGTAAAGGGTCCGCGCGCCAAGGTCTTTGGCCCAGGACCGACGCAAAGCTTCACTCATGACCGAACCCCCGAATCGGACCTCAATCCCAGCACCTCGGTGCTCCAGGACCACACCTCGTCGTACAGCTCCGGCTCGCGGGACAGCTCGACGCCCAGCGACGGCACCATCTCTTTGAGCGCGGGCAGCCAGGAGCGGTAGCGGTCGGCGAAGCACCGCTGTAGCACCTCGAGCATGGCCGACACGGCCGTCGACGCTCCCGGGGAGCCTCCCAGCAGCCCGGCGATGCTGCCGTCGGCGGCGGCCAGCACGGTGGTGCTGAAGTCCAGCACGCCACCCTTGCGCCTGTCGCGCCGAATCACCTGCACGCGCTGACCGGCCACGGTCAGCCCCCAGTCGGAATCGACCGCGCTGGGCGCGAATTCGCGCAACGCGTGGATGCGGTCCGGTTCGGACAGCCGCAGCTGGCCGATCAGGTAGTTGACCAGCCTCAGCTGGGTGAGGCCCACCCCGAGCACGGACACCGCGTTGTCGGGTTTGACCGAGCGGGGCAGGTCGGACAGGCGGCCGTGCTTCAAGAACTTCGGCGACCAGCCGGCGTACGGCCCGAACACCAGCCACGGCTTGCCGTTGACGAACCGGAGGTCCAGGTGCAGCGCGCCGAGCGGCGGGGCCCCCGGTGCCGGCACCCCGTACACCTTGGCGCGGTGGGCGGCGACGAGCTGCGGGTTGTCGGTGCGCAGGAACCGACCGCCGATGGGGAATCCGGCCAAGCCCCTGACCTCTTTGATGCGGGACTTCTGCAGCAACGGCAGGGCGTCGCCGCCGGCCCCGACGAAGACGAATTTGGCGTTCAGCCGGTGCTTTTCGCCGGTGCGCCGATTGCGCAGCAGCAGCGTCCAGGTGCCGTCGGACTGGCGGGCCAGATCGCGGACCTCGTGGCCGAACAGCGCGGTCGCGCCGCCCTGCACGCAGAAACCGACGAGTTGGCGGGCCAGCGCACCGAAGTCGACGTCGGTGCCGTGCGGGGCCCAGTTGAGGGCGGTCGGCTCGGAGAAGTCGCGCTTGGCGGCCATGAACGGCAGCCGGCGGGCGAACTCGTGCGGGTCGTCGATGAATTCCGTGCCGGCGAACAGCGGGTTGGTCGCCAGGGCGCGCTGCCGTCGGCGCAGAAACTCGACGCGCCGCGCGCCGCGGACGAAGCTCACGTGGGGAAGCGGGTTGAGGAAGCCGGTGTCGGTCAGCATCCCGTTCTCGACGGCGTACGCCCAGAATTGGCGGGTCACCTGGAACTGCTCGTTGATGCGCACCGCCTTGGTGATGTCGATCGAGCCGTCGGCGTTCTGGGGGGTGTAGTTGAGCTCGCACAGCGCGGAATGCCCCGTGCCGGCATTGTTCCAGGGGCTGCTGCTCTCCGCGGCGACGGCGTCCAGCCGCTCGACGACGGTCATCGACCAGTCGGGCTGCAGCCTGCGCAGCAACGCACCCAGCGTGGCGCTCATGATGCCCGCGCCCACCAGCACAACGTCCGTCCGTGCGGTTCTGGCTAGCGACGACACCTGCTCCTTGGTCCTTTCCTCGACTGCGCCGACACTCAGGCTATCCCGAGGTAAACCCGGCACGAACGGCATGCGCCCCCCGGTGGCCAGCAAAACCTCTAAGCTGGCCTGGTGAGCGGCGGGGTGACTGGCTGGGAACCCGATGTCCTGCCCGGCTATTGGCGGCGCACCATCGCCCTCGGGCCCGACCCGATCGGCGAAGGGGAGATCGTCGCGACGCTGATCCGGCGCGGCGAGCCGGCCGGCCGGCCGGGCAACGCCCGCCCGGGCCACGCGGTCCTGGCCGTGCACGGCTACACCGATTACTTCTTCAACACGGCGCTGGCCGATCACTTCGCCGATCGTGGCTTCGCCTTCTACGCGCTGGACCTACAGAAATGCGGCCGGTCGCGCCGCGACGGGCAGACGCCGCACTTCATCACCAACCTCGACGACTATGACGCCGAACTCGAACACGCGCTGGCGGTCATCCGGCAGCAGGACCGGTCCCCGCGGGTCCTGGTGTATGGCCATTCCTCCGGTGGGCTCATCGTGTCGTTGTGGCTGGACCGGCTTCGCAGGCGCGATGCCGCGGCCCACGCAACCATCGGGGGGTTGGTGCTCAACAGCCCGTTTTTGGACCTGCACGGCCCGGCGGTCCTGCGCCTGCCGGTCACCTCGGCGCTGATCGCCGGCCTGTCGCGGGTGCGCTCCAAGGGGGTGGTCCGCACACCCACCGAGGGCGGTTACGGCACCACCCTGCACCGCGACTACCACGGCGAGTTCGACTATGACCTGCAGTGGAAACCAGTGGGCGGCTTCCCCATCACGCTCGGCTGGCTCAACGCCATCCGCCGCGGCCACGCCCGGTTGCACCGCGGGCTCGACGTCGGGGTGCCCAACCTGATCCTGCGCTCGGATCACACCGTGCGAGAGACCAGCGACGCGGCGTCCATGCAGCGCGGCGACGCGGTGCTCGACGTCACCCAGATCGCCAGGCGGGCCGGCTGCATCGGGAATCACAGCACCATCGTTCCCATCGGCGACGCCAAACACGACGTCTTCCTGTCGCTGCCGCAGCCTCGGCAGGCGGCCTATCGTCAGCTGGACCTCTGGCTCGACGACTACCTCGACGCCGACCGCACCGACGCCTCGCCCTCATCGAGGAAGGGCTGACGGGGTGGAGACGTACGACATCGCGATCATCGGAACCGGTTCGGGCAACATGCTTCTCGACGATCGTTTCCTGGCCAGGCGCGCGGCGCTGTGCGAGCATGGCACGTTCGGCGGCACCTGCCTGAACGTCGGGTGCATCCCGACCAAGATGTTCGTCTACGCCGCCGAGGTCGCCACCACGATCCGCGACGCCGCGCGCTACGGGATCGACGCAAATGTCGACCGGGTGCGCTGGGACGACATCGTCTCGCGCATCTTCGGCCGGATCGATCCGATCTCGATGAGCGGGGAGGACTACCGCCGCGCAGCACCCAACGTCGACTTGTACAGCCAGCACACCCGGTTCGGACCGGTTCAGCCCGACGGCCGCTACCTGTTGCGCACCGATGCCGGCGACGAATTCACCGCCGAGCAGGTGGTGATTGCGGCCGGGTCGCGCCCGGTGATTCCACCCGCGATCGCCGAATGCGGCGTCGCCTATCACACCAGCGACACGATCATGCGGATCCCCGAGCTGCCCGAGCACCTCGTGATCGTCGGAAGTGGCTTCGTCGCCGCCGAATTCGCCCACGTCTTCTCCGCCCTGGGCGTGCACGTGACGCTGGTGATCCGTGGTGGCACCATGCTGCGGCACTGCGACGACACCCTGTGCAAACGCTTCACCCGCATGGCCGCGGCCAAATGGGAGCTGCGCACCCACCGCAACGTCGTGGGGGGCACGGAAAACGGCTCGGGCGTCTCGCTGCGGCTCGACGACGGGTCCACGCTGAACGCCGACCTGCTGCTGGTCGCCACCGGCCGGGTGTCCAACGCCGACCTGCTCGACGCCGAACAGGCGGGCGTCGATGTCGAGGACGGCCGGGTGCTGGTCGACGAATACCAGCGGACCTCGGCGCGTGGCGTCTTCGCCCTCGGCGACGTCTCCTCGCCGTACCAGCTCAAGCACGTCGCCAACCATGAGGCCCGCGTCGTGCAACACAACCTGCATTGCGACTGGGACGACACCGGGTCGATGGTGATGACCGATCACCGCTACGTGCCGTCGGCGGTGTTCACCGATCCCCAGGTGGCCACCGTCGGCCTGACCGAAAACCAGGCCATCGCAAAGGGATTCGATATCTCGGTCGCGATACACGACTACGGCGATGTGGCCTACGGGTGGGCGATGGAGGACACCACCGGGATAGTCAAGCTCATCGCCGATCGGGACACCGGCCGCCTGCTGGGCGCGCACATCATGGGCCCGCAGGCGTCGTCGATCATCCAGCCGCTGATCCAGGCCATGAGCTTCGGGCTGACCGCCCCGGAGATGGCCCGCGGCCAGTACTGGATTCATCCGGCGCTGCCGGAGGTGGTCGAGAACGCGCTGCTGGATCTGTACTAGTGGCGATCGCAAGCGCGGCGTAGCCGGGCGCGGCGGGTCGCCACCATCGGACTAGTGGCGATCGCAAGCGCGGCGTAGCCGGGCGCGGCGGGTCGCCACCATCGGACTAGTGGCGATCGCAAGCGACGTCAGCGCCGCTGGCACCGGGGGCACAGGCCGTGCAGCGTCAGGCCCGCGGCTTCGGACAGCGCGAACGAACTGCCCGCCATCGCATGTTCCAGCGCCGAACTGAGCTGCCCGGCGGGCACTTCGATGATCGAGCCGCATTCGGTGCACACGGCGTGGTGGTGCGGCGCGGTGGCCATCCCGTAGGTGGTGACGCCGCCGTCGAGGGTCAGCGCGTGCAACACCCCCTGCCCCACCAGGGTGGTCACCGTGCGGTAGATGGTGGCCACGTCCGGCGCGTGCGCGCCGTGCGGCAGGCAGGCCTGCACCCGCTTGTGGATCTCCGCCACCGGCAGATGCCCATCCACCGGCTCGAGCACGGCCAGCACCTGGATCCGCGACGACATCCGCCGCAGCCCCCTGGCGCGCAGCAGGTCGCCGATCCGGGCGGTGACGGAGGGATCCAGTGCTGACGGCTGAGGCGTCACCCGTTCAGTGTCGCGCCGCCGCCCCGGGTACGCCAGTCTTCCGCCGAATTCGGCCCGTCCGCCGGCCACGGTGATTCCTGCGACCCACTTGCATGTGGTTGACCGTGGCGCGCACCGACACATACAGTCGTGCCGGTTGCTCCCTCCCGATGCTGGAAGGACCCCGGTGACCAGTACCGAGCTCGACCGGCGCCCGTCATGGACGACCCGGCTTCGCAGCGCCCTGACCCCGGCGGAGTGGTGGCGGCTCGCCACCATGCTGACGCTCATCGTCGGGCTCCACGTGGTCGGCTGGTTCACCCTGGTGGTTTTGGTTGCGCCCGCACAATTCAGCTTCGGCGGCAAGGCATTTGGTGTCGGCATCGGGCTGACGGCCTACACCCTGGGCATGCGGCACGCGTTCGACGCCGACCACATCGCGGCCATCGACAACACCACCCGCAAACTGATGAACGACGGGCAGCGCCCTCTGGCCGTCGGATTCTTCTTCTCGCTGGGCCATTCCACGGTGGTCTTCGGGCTGGCGATCCTGCTGGCGTCGGGGGTCAAGACCATCGTCGGACCGGTCCGGGACGACTCCTCGAACCTGCATCACTACACGGGGCTGATCGGCACCGGCGTCTCCGGCGCGTTCCTGTATGCGATCGCCCTGCTCAACGTCGTCGTGCTCGTCGGCATCCTGAGGGTGTTCGCCCGGCTGCGCCGCGGCGACTACGACCCGGATACCGACGGCGCGGAGCTCGAACGGCAGTTGGACAACCGGGGCCTGATGAACCGGATCCTCGGCCGCTTCACCAAGTCGATCACCCGGTCATGGCACTCCTACCCCGTCGGGCTGCTGTTCGGGCTCGGCTTCGACACCGCCACCGAGATCGCGCTGCTTGTTCTGGCGGGCACCAGCGCGGCCGCCGGGTTGCCCTGGTACGCCATCCTGTGCCTGCCCGTGTTGTTCACCGCCGGCATGTGCCTGCTGGACACCATCGACGGCTCGTTCATGAACTTCGCCTACGGCTGGGCCTTTTCCAACCCTGTGCGCAAGATCTACTACAACATCACCATCACCGCCTTGTCGGTGGTGGTCGCGCTGTTGATCGGCAGCGTCGAACTCCTCACCCTTTTGGAAGAGCAGTTCGGCTGGCGGGGGCCGTTCTGGAACTGGATCGGCGGGCTGGACCTCAACGTCGTCGGCTACTTCGTCGTGGGCACGTTCGTCATCACCTGGGCGGTGGCGCTGCTGGTCTGGCGTTACGGCCGCCTCGAGCAGAAGTGGACGTCCTCCTGACACCGCTGCGCAGCCGGGCCGTCCGGGTGTAGAACAGTGCTCATGACCCTCGCTGGACGCCGGTGATCGCCGGTGCACGAGCTGTCGCTGTGTGAAGCGATCGCCGGTGTGGCCAAGACGCATGCCGACGGTCGGCACGTCGACGTGGTGCGTGTGCGGATCGGCGCACTGCGCCAGGTGGTGCCCGAATCGCTGTCGTTCTGCTGGACGCTGGTGCGAGACGCCGAGGACATGCCGGAGGCCGAGCTGGAACTCGAGTGCGTCGACGCCGAGGTGCGCTGCCGCGCATGCGGCCGCCAATCGGAGATCACGTCGGCCTGGTCGATCTGGTGTCCGGAGTGCGACAGCTCCGACGTCGAGGTCCTGCGTGGCAACGAATTCTTGGTGACGTCGCTGGTTGTATCGTGAAAAGTGAACGCTGCGAACGGGTTTGACCATGGGGAGATTTCATCGGCACGACGACGGAACCGTGCACACTCACGAGCACGACGATCCCGACCACCGGCACGGCGATCACGGCCGGTACCGGACCGGCAAGCAGCGCGTCGACGTGCTGGAGGCGATCTTCGCGGAGAACGACCTGCTCGCCGACGCCAACCGGGCCGCGTTCGAGAGCAACGGGGTGCGCACGCTGAACCTGATGAGCTCGCCGGGATCGGGCAAGACGACCGTCCTGCAGGCGACCCTCGACGAGCTCGCCGGCGAGCTTGCCATCGGCGTGATCGAAGGCGACATCGCCACCGACCTGGACGCGGCCAAGCTCAGCGGCCGCGGCGCCCAGGTGTCACTGCTCAACACCAGCAACGGTTTTGGCGGCGAGTGCCATCTGGACGCGCCGATGGTGAACCGCGCGTTGCCTGGCCTGGATCTTGCCGCGCTGGACCTGGTGATCATCGAGAACGTCGGCAACCTGGTCTGCCCGGCGGAGTTCGACGTCGGCGAGCACGCCAAGGCCATGGTGTACTCCGTGACCGAGGGCGAGGACAAGCCGCTGAAGTACCCGGTCATGTTCCGGTCGGTGGATGTGGTGCTGCTCAACAAGATTGACCTGGTCCCCTACCTCGATGCCGACGTCGACACCTACATCGACCACGTGCGCATGGTCAACGCGACGGCGACCATCCTGCCGCTCAGCGCGCGCACCGGGGCCGGGATGGCCGCGTGGTTCGGCTGGCTGCGACGCTTCGCCGGGGAGCCGTCGGCCTAACGGTCCTTCTTGCAACGGTTTTGCATGACGCCGTGGGCCGCCACGCCCCACCGAATTCCCGGCCCGACGGCACGAAACAGCATGCAACGCTTGTCTAACTACTTGGTCCCCCAGAACCGTTGACACGCCCGGCGGTGAGGAGTAGACCCAAAAAATAGCGCCACGCAAGTGGGCCGACGGTCGACTCCGGTGGTGCAGGGGTCTCAGCCCGGCCCCGGAAAGCTGCAGCATGCCAACAGAAGCAGCAGTCAAAGCGGAAGAAACGTTGATCCATGTTCTCTGGATTAATGCGGGGCTCAGTTGTGATGGCGATTCGGTGGCGCTGACTGCCGCCACCCAACCCACTGTTGAGGAGATTGCCCTCGGGGCGTTACCGGGGCTTCCGAAGGTCGCCGTGCACTGGCCGCTCATCGATTTCGAGTGCGGACCCACCGGAGGGGCGGACGACTTCCTCTCGTGGTTCTTCAAAGCCGACCGCGGCGAGCTCGAACCCTTCGTCCTCGTCGTCGAGGGATCGATCCCCAACGAAAAGATCAAGGACGAGGGCTACTGGTGCGGGTTCGGCAATGACCCGGCCACCGGCCAGCCGATGACCACCAGCGAGTGGCTCGACCGGCTGGCGCCCAAGGCCACCGCGATCGTGGCGGTCGGGACCTGCGCCACCTACGGCGGCATCCACGCCATGGCGGGTAACCCGACGGGGGCGATGGGGGTGCCCGACTACCTGGGGTGGGACTGGAAGAGCAAGGCCGGCATTCCCATCGTGTGCGTGCCCGGTTGCCCCATCCATCCCGACAACCTGTCGGAGACGCTGACCTACCTGCTCTACATGGCGACGGGTCAGGCGCCGATGATTCCGCTCGACGACGCGCTGCGCCCCAAGTGGTTGTTCGGCAACACCGTCCACGAGGGTTGCGACCGGGCCGGATACTACGAGCAGGGCGATTTCGCGACCGAATACGGATCGCCGAAATGCATTGTCAAGCTTGGCTGTTGGGGCCCCGTCGTCAAATGCAACGTGCCCAAGCGGGGATGGATCAACGGCGTCGGCGGTTGTCCCAACGTGGGCGGGATCTGCATCGGCTGCACGATGCCGGGATTCCCCGACAAGTTCATGCCTTTCATGGACGAGCCGCCGGGCGGCAAGGTCTCCACGACCGCGTCGGGCCTGTACGGAACTGTGATTCGCAGTCTGCGGGGCATCACGGCGCGCACCGTCGACAAGGAACCGCGGTGGCGCCACAGCGGTAACCAACTCACCACCGGAGCGCGCCGCACCTGGTAGGTCACCTACCAGGTGGGCGCGCTTCGTTTTCCAATCTGAGCCCTCAGGCCCAAGAGCCCACAGCGGGAAGAAGAAGCGCGATGACAACCATCATTCCGGAGCCCACCCACGCCAAGCGGGAACCCGGCCAACTGGTCGACATGGCCTGGGACCCCATCACGAGGATCGTGGGCAGCTTGGGCATCTACACCAAGATCGACTTCGAGAACCGCGAAGTCGTCGAGTGCCACAGCACCTCGTCGATCTTCCGCGGCTACTCGATCTTCATGAAGGGCAAGGATCCTCGCGACGCCCACTTCATCACCAGCCGCATCTGCGGTATCTGCGGCGACAACCACGCCACCTGCTCGTGCTACGCCCAGAACATGGCGTACGGCGTCAAGCCACCGCACCTCGGCGAGTGGATCGTCAACCTCGGTGAGGCCGCGGAATACATGTTCGACCACAACATCTTCCAGGAGAACCTGGTCGGCGTGGACTTCTGCGAGAAGATGGTGTCCGAGACCAACCCGAGTGTGCTTTCGCTGGCGGAGAAGACGCCCGCGCCTCAGGCCGGTGCGCACGGGTACCGGACGATCGCCGACATCATGCGGTCGCTCAACCCGTTCACCGGCGAGTTCTACCGCGAGGCGCTGGCCGTCAGCCGCTGGACGCGAGAGATGTTCTGCCTCATGGAGGGGCGCCACGTGCACCCGTCCACGCTGTACCCCGGTGGGGTCGGCACCGTCGCGACGATTCAGCTGATGACCGACTACATGACCCGGCTGATGCGGTACGTGGAGTTCATGAAGAAGGTCGTGCCGATGCACGACGACCTGTTCGACTTCTTCTACGAGGCGCTGCCCGGATACGAAAACGTCGGGCTGCGCCGCACCCTGCTCGGCTGCTGGGGCTCCTTCCAGGACCCCGAGGTGTGCAACTTCGCATACAAGGACATGGAGCGCTGGGGCAACGCCATGTTCGTGACCCCGGGCGTGGTGGTCGACGGCAAACTACTCACCCACTCGTTGGTGGACATCAATCTGGGCATCCGGATCCTCTTGGGCAGTTCGTATTACGACGACTGGACCGAGCAGGAGATGTTCGTCAAAACCGATCCCCTGGGCAACGCGGTGGACCGGCGCCACCCGTGGAACCAGCACACCAACCCGCACCCGCAGAAGCGGGACATGGACGGCGGCAAGTACAGCTGGGTGATGTCGCCGCGCTGGTTCGACGGCAAGGACCACCTGGCGCTGGACACCGGCGGCGGCCCGCTGGCCCGGTTGTGGTCGACCGCGCTGGCCGGCCTGGTCGACATCGGCTATGTGAAGGCGACCGGCAACAGCGTCAAGATCAACCTGCCCAAGACCGCGCTCAAGGGTCCGGTCGAGTTCGAGTGGAAGGTGCCCAAATACGGCAGCAACACCATCGAGCGGGACCGGGCGCGCACCTACTTCCAGGCCTACGCGGCGGCATGCGCGTTGTACTTCGCCGAGAAGGCGTTGACCGAAATCCGTGCCGGCCGCACCAAGACGTGGGAGCGCTTCGAGGTGCCCGACGAAGCCATCGGATGCGGCTTCACCGAGGCGGTGCGCGGCGTGCTCAGCCACCACCTGGTGATCCGGGACGGCAAGATCGCCAACTACCACCCGTACCCGCCCACCCCGTGGAACGCCAACCCACGGGACAGCTACGGCACGCCGGGGCCGTATGAGGACGCGGTGCAGGGTCAACCGATCTTCGAGGAGAACAGCCGGGAGAACTTCAAGGGCATCGACGTCATGCGCACGGTGCGCAGCTTCGATCCGTGCCTGCCCTGCGGCGTACACATGTACCTGGGCAAGGGCAAGACCCTGGAGAGACTGCACACGCCAACTCAGTCACCCGTCGGGGAGTGAGGAGATGGTGGATCGCCCGGAAACCCTTGACGACAACGACGCGCAATGGCGCACAGCGGGCGATCGGATCCAGACCCTGCTTGATTCCTGCGCGGCGGGTGGCGCGGCCGCGCAGGAACGCGCCCGGCAGCTGGTCCGCGAGGTGGTCGGGCTCTACGGGGCCGGGCTGCAACGGATCATGCTGTTGGCTCAGGACGGTCCAGGCCCCGGCCTGGCCGAGCGGCTGGCCACCGACGACCTGGTGGCCAGCCTGCTCTTGATCCACGGCCTGCACCCGCACGACGTCCGCCGCCGGGTGTCCGACGCGCTCGACCGGGTGCGGCCGTACCTGGGCTCGCACGGCGGGGACGTGGACCTGATCGAAGTGACGGAGAGGCCCGACGGTGTTGGCGTGCTCCTCGCTTTCAAGGGCAGCTGCAAGAGCTGTCCATCGTCGGCGGTGACGCTGGAGTTGGCCGTCGAGGACGCGGTGCGCGCCGCGGCCCCCGAGATCTCCTCGATCGAGGTGATGAGCGCCGAATCCGCGCCCGGCCCGGCCGTGATACCCGCCGAATCGCTGCTGGCCCATCTCCATTCGACCAGCTCGACCTGGTACCCGGTACCCGAGCTGGCCGAGCTGGAGCCCGGCGAGGTAGCAGGTTTCCTGGTGTCGGACACCCCGCTGTTGGTGTGCAGGATCGGCGACCTGCCCCTGGCCTACCGTGACCACTGTCCGGTGTGTGACGACTCGTTGGCGGGTGCGCAACTGCGCGAGGCGCTGCTGAGCTGCCCGCGGTGCGGCACGCAGTTCGATGTCGTCCACGCGGGCGCCGGCCCGGGCGGGACTCACCTCGAGCCACTCCCCCTGCTGCTCCGCGATGGTGTGCCATCGGTAGCGCTGGCCGAACCGATGGGCGCCCCCGCATGACGACCCCGTACGAGGTACTAACTCGCATCCGCAGCAACCGGCCGGCCCCCGAACCGGCCGGTGAGCGCTGCGAGATGTGCTCGGAATCGGTCGCCGACGAGCATCAGCACGTGGTCAATGTGGCCGACCGACAGCTGATGTGCGTGTGCCGCGCCTGCTACCTGCTGTTCACCGATTCCCGTTCCGAACTGCGCTACCGCGCGGTGCCCGACCGGTATCTGTCCTTCCCCGACTTCGCGCTGGACCGGCGCGCCTGGGAGGCCCTGCAAATCCCGGTGGGGGTCGCCTTCTTCTTCACCAACTCCGCCCTGGGGCGCACCGTCGCCTTCTACCCGGGACCGGCCGGGGCGTGCGAATCCGAGCTCGCCCTCGACGTCTGGGGCGCGCTCAGCGGCGCCGACGCCCGGGTGGGCCTGCTGGCGGACGACGTGGAGGCGCTCCTGGTGCGCGTACCCGAATCCGGTTCGCCGCAGAGCTATCTCGTCCCCATCGACGCCTGCTACGAATTCGTCGGGCGGCTACGCCTGCTGTGGCGCGGATTCGACGGGGGGCAGGAGGCCCGCGAGTTCATCGACGGCTTCTTCTCCCGCCTCGAGGCCCGCGCAGTCAAGACACCGCCATGATGGACATCGACTTCTCGGTCCTTGACGTGGCGCCCGAACCGTACACCGTCACGCCGGTGCTGACCGCGCGCGTCGCCGTGGCCACCGGCGGCACCGACGGCGGGGACCCGGTGCACGCCATCGCCTTGCGCTGCCAGGTCCGCATCGAGCCGCTGCGGCGGTCCTACTCCGACGACGAGGCGGCCGGCCTGACGGACCTGTTCGGGCCGCGCGAACGCTGGGCGAGCACCCAACGCACCTTCCTCTGGCAGCACTGCACCGCGATGGTGCAGGGCTTCACCGGCAACACGACCGTCGCGCTGCCGCTGGAGTGCACCTACGACTTCGAGGTCACCGCCGCCAAATACCTGCACGCCCTGCGTGACGGCGCCGTGGCCCTCCAATTCCTGTTCAGCGGAACGATTTTCGCCCGGTCCGACCGCGGATTTTCCGTCCAGCAGATCCCGTGGGACTGCGAAGACCGCTACCACATGCCGGTCGCGGTCTGGCGGCAGCTGATCGTCCAGCACTACCCGAACGCCGGATGGCTGCGGCTGAACCACGAGACGATCGCCGCGCTGGCGGCCTACAAATCGGCGCACGGGCTGCTCGACCTCGACCACGCGATCACCTCCCTGCTGGATGCGGACCGGGAGACGGCGCGGTGACCGCGGATCGGGACCGGGCCCGCGCCGTCGCCGACGCGGTGCTCTACGAGGGCTACCTGCTCTACCCGTACCGCGGAACGTCGAGCAAGAACCAATCCCGCTGGCAGTTCGGCGTTCTGGGACCGCCCGGGGCCGCGGACGCGGGCCTGGGCGAGGACGCCACCCTGGCGGCGCAGTTCCTGGTCCAGGGCGCGCGTGAGCTGCACCTGGTGGTGCGGTTCCTGCAACTGCAGCACCGCCGGGCCGAACGCGAGGTCGCGCCCGGCGAATACCTGCCCGTCGACCAGCTGACGAGCGCGGGCGGGTCGTGGCTCACCTGGGATGAGGCGGTCGAATGCGAAAGGCCCTTCGGCCCTGTCGCGCTGGACGGCGGACCGTGGACACTGTCGGTGACGGCGGATGCGGGCACCGACATCGAAATCCTCGAGGGCGGTCGCCTGGTGCGCCAACGACGGGAGGTACGTGGCGTGCTGAGGGTCGCCGGCGAGGCGGATGGCGACCTGTGCCGGGTGTCGGTGCGGCTCAGCAACGTCGGCGACGCCGCGGCGGACAAGGGCGACGCGATCGCCCGGTCCATGATCGGCACACACCTCATCGCCGAACTCGCGGAGGGCCAGTTCGTCTCGCTGCTCGAGCCGCCCCCGTCGGCATCCGCCGCGGTGTCCCGGTGCGCCCAGCATCGCTGCTTCCCGGTGCTGGCCGGCCCACCCGGCTCCCGGGACCTGCTGCTGATCTCGCCGATCATCCTCTACGACCACCCCGAGGTCGCCGAACAGAGCGACACCGCCCTGTACGACTGCACGGAGATCGACGAGATCCTCACCCTGCGGGTGATGACCATGACCGACGAGGAGAAGGCACAGGCCCGGGCTACGGATCCGCGAGCGGCGCGAATCATCGACGAATGTGACGCCATGTCCCCCGAGGCGATGGCGCGCCTGCACGGCGTGCTGCGCGATCCCCACGCGATCTCGGGTCTGGTCCCGCAGATCCCCGAGGGGGTCGACTGGTGGGATCCGCTGGCCGACAACGCCGTTCGGCCGGAGATCGACGCGGTGCTGGTGAACGGGACCCGGGTGGCGCGCGGCAGCCGGGTCCGGCTGCGGCCGCGACGCAACGCCGACGCGCAGGACATCTTCGTCGCCGGCAAGACCGCCCGCGTCACCTCGGTGCACTCCGACGTGGAGGGCAACACGCACGTCGCGGTCGTCGTCGCCGACGACCCCGCCGCAGACCTGCACGACTGGTACGGCCGTTACCTCTACTTCTCCCCCGACGAGATCGAGCCCCTGGAAGCTCACCGCAGCCCCGCAAACTCGTGAAAGGAGTTCTCAGATGGAAATCCTCGGCTGGATATTCCTCGCTATCATCGCGTTGGTGCTCGTGATCGGATTGGCGCTGGGGGTGGTATCCATCCCCGATGCCCGCCGCTACCTCAAGCTGAGGCGGATGTAACTTGCTCGGACGGCGGAAATGACAGCGCGCATCCTGGTAGCGGGCATCGGCAACATTTTCCTGGGCGACGACGGGTTCGGATCGGAGGTGATCCGCAACGCGGAGATCCCCCGCGACGACCCCAGCGTTCGCGTCACCGACTACGGCATCAGCGGCATGCACCTGGCCTACGACCTGCTCGACGAATGGGACACGCTGGTGCTGATCGACGCGGTGCCCAACCGCGGCAACCCCGGCGCGTTGCACGTCTTCCAGGCCGACCATGAATCGGATTCGGCTGCAACGGGTTTCGACGGTCACAGCATGGATCCGGCCGCGGTGTTCGCCAGCCTGCGGGCGCTGGGCGGCACCCCGCCCTACACCGTCGTCGTCGGATGCGAGGCGGGCAGCGTGGAGGAGGGCATCGGCCTCACCGAGCCCGTGGCCAAGGCGGTTCCCCGCGCCGCGCGGGCCGTCGAGGAGATCGTCGCGGCGTTGCACGCGCACCCGGTCGCCACCACCGAGGGGACCGCTGAGCCATGTGTTTAGGGATCCCCGGTCAAGTGATCCGGATGCTGGACGGCTTCGAAGGGCAACTCGCGTTGGTCGACGTCACCGGCGAGCAGCGCCGGGTCAACGTCGGCATGCTGCCGGAAGAGACGTTTTATCCCGGCGACTGGATCATCATCCACATGGGCTTCGCCGTCGAAAAGACCGACCGTGCGGGCGCCGAGCAGGCGATGGCCGGCCTCGAGCTGATGGGGCGGGGCCGCGCCGACGGGACCGACTTCCCGGAGGGCGGCTGAAATGACCCAGTCCCCCCTGCTGCTGCGGCATGATCCCGCTTCCCGGGTTCGGCAGCGCTTCACCGTGACCGGTGTTGTGCAGGGGGTTGGCTTCCGGCCCTTCGTCCACCGCATCGCGACCGAGCTCGGCCTGTCCGGCTTCGTCGGCAACGACTCCGGCGCCGTCTTCCTCGAGGTGCAGGGCGAACCCGGGCGCGTGGCCGAATTCGGCCGGCGTCTGCGCACCGACGCGCCGCCGCTGGCCCGGATCAGCCACGTCAGCGTCGACCAACTTTCCGCGGACGCGGGCTGCGGACGCGGGTTCTCGATCGTGGACAGCCGGGCGGTCCCAGGCGCCACGACACCGATCCCGCCCGACATCGCGCTGTGCGACGACTGCGTCGCCGAGCTCTTCGACCCGCGCGACCGCCGCTACCGCCACCCCTTCGTCACCTGCACCAACTGCGGACCGAGGTTCACCATCATCCGCGAACTGCCCTACGATCGCCCGGCCACCACCATGTCGGGGTTCGCCATGTGCGAACGCTGCGCCGCCGAATACCACGACCCGGCGGATCGCCGTTTCCACGCGCAGCCGATCGCCTGCCCCGACTGCGGGCCGTCCCTGTGGTTCTCCTCGGCGGCCGGGCGGATCGACGGGGCGGACGCCGCGCTGGCGGCCACCCAGCGCGCGCTCGCCGCGGGCGCGGTGGTCGCCATCAAGGGCGTTGGCGGCTACCACCTGGCCTGCGGCGTCAGCGACGGCGCGGCGGTCAGCGCGTTGCGCACCCGAAAGGCCCGCGGCGCCAAGCCGTTCGCCATGCTGGTCCGCGACCTCACGGTGGCGCGCCGCTACGCCTACGTCGACGACACCGAGGCCGCGGCGCTGCGGAGTCCCGCCCGTCCGATCGTGCTGCTGCGCCGCCGGCCCGGTGACGACAGCGCGCCGGTCGCCCACGGCGTTGCGCCCGGCAGCCCGCTGCTCGGCCTGATGCTGCCGTACTCCCCCATCCATCACCTGCTGCTGGCGCCCGTCCCCGGCGCGGCCGGCGAGCCCCCCGCCGCGCTGGTGCTCACCAGCGCCAACCGGTCCGACGAGCCGATCTGCTTCACCGATGACGATGCCGCACAACGGCTTCCGGCGCTGTGCGACGCGGTCCTGGACCACGACCGCCCGATCCACGTCCCGTGTGACGACTCGGTGGTGCGCATCATCAAAGACGGCGGGCACGACGCCGAGCTGCCGATCCGCCGGTCACGCGGGTACGCGCCGCTGCCGATAGACCTGAACGTGACGGGCCCGCCGGTGCTGGCCGTCGGCGGGGAATTGAAGAACACGTTCTGCCTCACCGACGGCGCGCGCGCCTACCTGTCCGGGCACATCGGTGACATGTCCACCTGGGAGACGCTGCGCGCATTCGAGCGGGCGGTGCGCCAGCTCAGCGAAATACGCGGCGAGCCCGTGCGATTGGCCGCCGACCTGCATCCGGGGTATCACACCCGAAGCTGGGCGGAGCGGCACGCCGACGGCCGGCCGCTGGACCTGGTTCAGCACCATCACGCGCACGTGGTGTCGCTGCTGGCCGAGCATGGACGCATCGGCGAACCGGTCGTCGGGGTCTCCTTCGACGGCACCGGCTACGGATGTGACCAGAGCGTGTGGGGCGGTGAGATTCTCCTGCTCGGCAGCGACAGCCACCGATTCGTCCGGGCCGGCCACCTGTTGGCGGTGCCACTGCCCGGCGGCGACGCGGCGGTCCGAAACCCGTGGCGGATGGCGTTGTCGCAGCTGTGGTCGGCCGGCATTGACTGGACCCCCGACCTGACTCCCGTCGCGGCGGCGACCCGCGACGAATTGCGCGTCACCCGTGCCCAATTGGAGACGGGAACGGGCTGCGTGCCGTGTTCGAGCATGGGCCGCCTGTTCGACGCGGTCGCCTCGCTGCTCGGCGTGCGGCACCGCATCGACTACGAAGGCCAGGCCGCCATCGAGCTGGAGGCGCTGGCGGAGTCGGCCGGCGGCAAGGCCGGGCCGTCGCTGCCGCTCATGGTGCGCGCCGACGGGGTGATCGACCCCGCCCCGATGGTGCAGACGCTGGTGTCGGCGCTCTATGCCGGCGCGCCGCCCGCGGTGCTGGCCGCGGCGTTCCACGAGGCCGTCGCGGACGCCGTCGCCAAGGTGGTCGCTCAGGTGGCCGGGCCCACCCGGCTGGCGGGTCTCACCGGCGGGGTATTCCAGAACGTGTTGTTGCTGAACGCATGTCGTCAGCGGTTGCGGCTCGCGGGATTCGAGGTGCTGACCCACCGAACGGTGCCGCCGAACGACGGCGGGCTGGCGCTGGGTCAGGCCGCGATCTCCATGCTGACCGCGCCGGGGGGGACCGACTCATGACCACCACAGCCATCGATCGCGGCCTCGGCGCCGAATTGGCCGAGGACCTCGCCGCCACCGCGTTCACGCTCGCCAAGCGCTTCGCCGCCGGCGCCACCATGTGGTCCATCGCGCCCTCGTGGGAGCCGCACGCGCTGCACATCGCGGTCGAGTTCGTCCACCCGGTGATCATGGGCAAACGGGCACTGCCCGCGGTGGCGCTGACCGGACCCGAGCTGGTGGATCTGGTCCGGGTGTCCGTGCGGCCGGGTGACATCGTCGTCGCGGTGTCCGGCGCGGACGACGCGCAGGTCCGCTCGGTGATGCGGCGCGCCCCCGCGTGGGGCGCCACCACGATTTGGATCGGCAGCGGCGCACGCCCCGCGCCGGGCACGGCCGATCACGTGCTGTGGCTGGACGACCCCGACCCGCGCGTGCCCGCGACGGGCGGTTTCGTGCTGTTCTACCACCTGCTGTGGGAACTGACCCACGTGTGTTTCGAGCACCCCGGCCTGCTCAAACCCGAGTGCTCCGAGTCGGTTTGCGTCACCTGCAGCGACGAGGGACGCCCGGGGGAGGCGGTAACGGCGTCGGCCGACGGGCACGCCACCGTCCGCACCGCGCGCGGCATCGAGAACGTGGTGACCACGCTGATCGACCCGGTGGTCGCAGGGGACCTGATACTGGTGCACGCGGGCATGGCGATCGGCAGACTGGAAGACGAGGAGGGCGCCCGATGAGCCCGGAACACGGCGACGAACCGACCAACTTCCTGTACCCGTTCATCGATGCGCAGGAAGACGATGCCGGCTCGCTGCTGGCCGACCTGGCCGCGTCCGCGCAGGCGAAGGCGGCCGAGAGCCTGGCGCTCCGGCGCTCCACGCTGGACGCCAACGCCGCACTGCTGGGTCAGGCCGCCGCGGAAGTGGCGCGCCGCTTCGCGGCGGGCGGACGCATGTTCACCTTCGGAAACGGCGGCAGCTGCACGGATTCCACCACCCTGGCGAGGCTGTTCGCCCGGCCGCCGGTCGGCAAGCCGTTGCCCGCGTGGCCGTTGACCACCGACCAGGCCATCCTGACCGCCCTGGGCAACGACGTCGGATTCGAGTTGGTGTTCGCCAGGCAGCTGATCGCCCGGGCCACCGCCGGCGACATCGCGATCGCCATGTCGACCAGCGGCGGCTCACCCAACCTGCTCGCCGCGCTGGCCGAGGCGCGCCAACGCGGCCTGTACACCATCGGATTCGCCGGCTATGACGGTGGCGCGTTCGCGAACAACCCGAATGTGGACGCCTGCTTCGTCGTTCGGTCGCAAAGCGTGCACCGGATACAGGAATCGCAGGCACTGCTGGGCTATCAGTTGTGGCTGAGCGTGCACCAACAGCTGGGCGGCGAGCAGGGTCTGGGGGCGGCATGAACAAGCCGGTGGGTGAATACCTTTCGTCGGGGCCGCGATTCGCCGAGGGCGAGGTGATCGAGCGGATCGAATCGTTCCGCAGGCGCCGCCCGCGCCTGCTCGACGACCACGTGACCCTGGCGCACGGGGCCGGTGGCAAGGCCTCGGCGGCGCTGGTGGACGCCGTCTTCGTGGAGGCGTTTCGCAACCCGCTGCTGGAATCGCTCGGTGACAGCGCGGTCCTGCCGCTACCCGGCGGCCAACGACTGGCGATGTCGACGGATTCATTCGTGGTGCAGCCCCGGCGCTTTCCCGGCGGCTCGCTCGGCGCGCTCGCCGTGCACGGCACCTGCAACGACCTCGCGATGGCGGGCGCCGTGCCGTCGTGGATCTCGGCGGCGTTCGTGCTCGAGGAGGGCTTCCCCATCGCCGAATTGAAGGAGATCGTCGCCGACATGGCGGCCGCCGCCGCCAACGCGGGCGTGCGGATCGTCACCGGTGACACCAAGGTGGTGCCCAGGGGCGCCGCCGACGGCGTGTTCGTCACCACCGCCGGCGCCGGCGTGATTCCCGCGGGACGCGCGTTGTCCGCGGCGTCGGTGCGGCCCGGGGACAAGCTGCTGCTGACGGGGTCGATGGGCGATCACGGCATGGCGGTGATGCTGGCGCGGGGCGACCTGGCCATCGAGGCCGACATCGCTTCCGACACCGCGTGCCTCAGCCCGCTGGTGGAGCTGTTAATGGCGGCCGCGCCGTCGACCCGCTGGATGCGCGACGCGACGAGGGGCGGCGTTGGCACGGTCTGCAACGAACTGGCCCAGGCCTGCGGCCTGGGGGTGCTGCTCGAAGAAGAGCGGCTTCCGGTGGCGCCCATGGTGAACGGCGCGTGCGAGCTGCTCGGGATCGATCCGCTCTACGTCGCCAACGAGGGCAAGTTCGTCGCCGTCGTCGCGCCGGAGGAGGCGGCGGCCGGGCTCGACGCTCTGCGGTCGCATCCGCTGGGTGCCGATGCGGCCGAGGTCGGGGAAATCGTCCGCGAGCCGGCCGAAAGCGTGGTGCTGCGAACAGGATTCGGCGGAACGCGGATCGTCGACATGCTGGTCGGTGACCCGCTGCCGAGGATTTGCTGAAGGAGCTGATCATGTGTCTTGGGATTCCGGGCCGGATCGTCGAGATCACCGATCCCGCCAACTATTTGGCGAAGGTCGACGTCAGCGGCGTGCAGCGCACCATCAGCGTCCGGCTGCTCGAGGACGACATGCCCGAGCCGGATGACTGGGTCCTGGTCCACGTCGGGTTCGCCATGGCCAAGATCGACGAGACCGAGGCGCTGCTCACCCTGGCCGCCGTCAAGAAACTCGGCGACGCCTACGACACCGAGATCCAAGCCTTCGACTCGTCGGCCATCATCTAGGAAGGCGCACAATGAAATTCGTTGACGAGTTCCGTGACCCGGCCGCGGCGCGCAGGCTGCTGGGCGCCATCGGGCGCCTGGCCGGCACCGACTCCCCCGGCGGCGAGCAGTTCAAGTTCATGGAGGTATGCGGCGGGCACACGCACACCATCTACCGGCACGGCATCGAACACCTGCTGCCCGACAACGTCGAACTGGTGCACGGCCCCGGGTGTCCGGTCTGCGTGATCCCGATGGGCCGCATCGACGACGCGATGTGGCTGGCGGGCCAGCCCGACGTGATCTTCACCTGCTTCGGCGACATGATGCGGGTGCCCGGGTCGAACGGCAGCCTGCTGGACGCCAAGGCGCGCGGCGCCGACGTCCGGTTCGTCTACTCCCCGCTGGACGCGCTGAAGATCGCGCTCGACAATCGCGACAAGCACGTGGTGTTCTTCGCCATCGGTTTCGAGACCACCGCGCCGTCGACGGCGGTGACGCTGGTCCGGGCGCGCGAGCAGGGGCTGACCAACTTCAGCGTGTTCTGCAACCACGTGATGATCGTGCCGCCGATCAAGGCCATCCTGGAGTCTCCGGACCTGCGGCTCTCGGGCTTCATCGGCCCCGGGCACGTCTCGACGGTGGTGGGCAACCGGCCCTATCGGTTCGTGCCGCAGGTGTACCGAAAGCCGTTGGTGGTGGCCGGTTTCGAGCCACTGGACATTCTGGCCGCGGTCGCGATGCTGCTCACCCAGATCCGCGAGGGCCGCTGCGAGGTGGAGAACCAGTACAAGCGCGTGGTGCCCGAGCGCGGCAATCCGGCCGCCCTGGCGTTGATGGGCAAGGTGTTTGCCCTGCGTCCCCACTTCGAGTGGCGCGGCCTGGGCTTCATCTCCCAGAGCGCGCTGCGGCTGCACGACGACTTCGCGGAGTTCGACGCCGAACTGCGGTTCTCGATGCCGGGCGTGCGCGTGGCCGACCCCAAGGCGTGCCAGTGCGGCGAGGTGCTCAAGGGTGTGCTCAAGCCTTGGGAGTGCAAGGTTTTCGGCACCGCGTGCACCCCGGAGACCCCGATCGGCACCTGCATGGTGTCCCCCGAGGGCGCGTGCGCCGCCTACTACAACTTCGGGCGCATGCACCGTGACGCCGTCAAGCTGGTGGGGCGCGCTTGACCGGTGACCCCAGCGGCTCGCAGCGCGGCGTCGAGATGTTCGCCCGCTACGCGTATGCGCCCAACGCGCTGGGCTACTGCGGTCCCCCGCTGGGCGCCACCCTGCGCGACGGTTCGGCCGATGAGGTGCGCGCGGCCGCGACGCGGTTCTCCGGGGCGTGGCCGTACCTGCGGGTGCTGTCGGCGCTGACCGGGATCGCCGACCCGCTGGATCATCGCCTCGTCGAGGCGTACTGGCTGGGCGGCGGCGTCGGGGCCGACCTGGACCCGCGGGATTTCTTCGAGGCGTTGCTGGGAATCATCGGCCCGCAGGCGGGCCGCTACTGGTCACACCTGACGCCGGACCTGGCCCGCGAGGCCGCCGCCAATCACTGCTTCCACGTGTTCGGCGTGTACCCGTGGACGCGGTTCCTGGGCCGGGGCATGGACGGCCATCCCCTCAATGTGCTCGACAACTGCCGCATCACCTGGGGGACGGTGGTCTCGCGCGACCACGACCGGATCGAGGTGCTGCGCCGCACGCTGACCTTCGACGGCAAGGCGCTGGCGCTGTCCGAACCGTCCTGCGGCGAGTTCGACGTCTGGACCGACGGGTACAGCGCGGTCCCCGACGTGGCCGCCGGCGACGAGATCGCCCTGCACTGGGGGCGGCTGTGCGGCCGGCTGTCGCCGCGGCAGGCTGGCGCGCTGGCAGACGGGACCGATCGCCAGCTGCGCCTGACGAGCCGCCGACTGGCGCGTGTCTAGCGGTGATCGCGAGCGCGGCGGCGCCGCGCGACGCGGGTCGCCGCCATCGGGGTCGGCTCGTGCCAGACTGGCCCGGTGTCCGGTTCCCTCCGCGACGTGCTGCCCGCCGTCGCCGCGCTGCTCGGCGCGCCGGGCGCCGTGGACAGGCTGGGCTTGGCCGACTGGCTCGGCGGAGCCGCCGAGCTCGATCGCGTCGCGGTCGTGCTGGTGGACGGGTTGGGCTGGCACCTGCTCGGCGAGCTCGCGGGCAGCGCCCCGTTGCTCGCCGCGGTGCTCGCCGGGCAAACCGGGCGCCTCACTGAGCTCGCCTGCACGTTCCCTTCGACCACGCCGACCAGCCTGGTTTCCCTGGGCACCGGGGCGCAGCCCGGCGAGCATGGGATCCTGGGCTTCACGCTCAACGTTCCCGGCACCGACCGGGTGCTCAATCACATCCTGTGGCGCGACGATCCGCCACACACCCAGTGGCAGCCGCTACCGACCTGGTTCGGGCGGCTCAACCAGGCCGGTGTGAGCGCGCGGGCCGTGTTGCCGGCCGCGTTCCTGGGCAGCGGGCTGACCGACGCGGCGTATCGCGGCGCCGAATTCCGCCCGGTCCAGCCGGCCGACGACAACGCACAGAAGGTGGCCGACGAGCTGCACGCGGCGCCCGGCCTGGTCTACGGTTACACCGCCGCCCTGGACACCGCGGCGCACGCGTTCGGCGTCGGCTCCGCCCAGTGGCACGAGGCGGCGGCCAAGGTCGACGCGCTGCTGACCCGGCTGATCGAGACGCTTCCCCCGAGCGCGGCGCTGCTGGTGACGGCCGACCACGGCGGTTTCAACGTGCCGCCGGGCGCCCGGGTCGACCTTGACGCCGACGCGCGGCTGGCCGCGGGAGTCCGCGTGGTCGCGGGCGAACCCCGGGTGCGCTACCTGCACACCGAGCCGGGTGCCGCGGCTGACGTGCAGGCCACCTGGAGTGAGGTACTCGAGGGCAGGGCGCACGTCTACAGCCGCGAGCAGGCGGTGGCCACCGGAATGTTCGGGCCGGTCAGCCCGGCACATCTGGCGCGTATCGGCGACGTCGTCGCCGTCTGCACCGGCGATGCCGCCATCCTGGCCACCGGGCACGAACCGCCGGAAACGGCCCGCCTCATCGGCTTTCACGGCGCGGCGACACCCGCCGAAATGGCCATCCCGCTCATCGCCTTCAAATCCCCTGCCGCTTAGGACGACCGGCAACGCGGTGACCGTTGACACACACCGGACTTTGATCGTTTTCACAGCTGGCTTGCCTTGCCGTCCAAGCCTCGCGTTGTAGGTTCGGGCCACTGTGACAGTCGGAGGCACCCGTCGGGTTTCGCGATGGCCGTCAGCCATCGCGATCGTTGCGGCGCTCGGACTGTTCGGCGCGGTCACCGCGGGCTGGGCGTCGTGCGGAACCGCGGTGGCCGGTGTGGGGCTGCCGCAGGCGGCGGCGCAGCACCAGCAGACCGTGCAGGCCGGCGCGAACGCGGCGCCGGCGCGGGCGGACCGCGTCAACCCTGTCGCACCGCGCTTTTCGTCCGGCTCCACGCCGGCA
Source organism: Mycobacterium sp. E342 (assembly GCF_001667665.1). Classification (NCBI taxonomy): domain Bacteria; kingdom Bacillati; phylum Actinomycetota; class Actinomycetes; order Mycobacteriales; family Mycobacteriaceae; genus Mycobacterium; species Mycobacterium sp. E342. The sequence goes on along the minus strand of NZ_LZJM01000065.1, from coordinate 21,627 downwards.
CACCACAAGACCACCAAGAACGCGTGGATGACGCGGGACCGGCCGCCGACGTGGGAGCGCTCATCACCCCCATCGATCGGGTCGCCGTTGCCGGATTCATTCGCGGCCGCGGCATTTCGGTTGCCCGACGCACCATTCCGTGATCCCGGGGCGGTTCCCCCCGACCGGGACCTGTTGACGCGGCTCTGCATCGCCCGTTGCTGAGGGATCAGCCGCCCGCGGCGGCCGCCGTCGTTGCACCGCCGCGGGTGCGGTGAGGCCGTAACCCGTCGGCCTACGTCCCAACAGAAGAGTCCACGTGCTCGCAACGGCCCCACGGGCCCATAACGCCGTCGTTAGGCAGAGACAACCATGAACTTCACGACGCTCCCGCCCGAAATCATCTCCGCGCAGCTGCATGCGGGCCCCGGCCCGCAGCCGATGCAGGAAGCCGCGACGGCCTGGGCCCGCCTGGCCACCCGGCTGCACACCGCGGTCGCGGACTACCGGGCGGTCACCTCGAAGCTGCTGGCCGGATGGGAGGGCCCGGCGGCCGCGCCCGACGGCGCGGCGCCCTACATCGATTGGCTGAACGCCACCGCGATACGGGCCGAGCAGGCGGCCACCCAGGCGGTGGCCGCGGCGCGGGCCACCGAAACGGCTGTGGCGGCTACGGTGCCGCCGTCGGTGATCGCGGCCAACCGCGCGTTGCGCGGCCCGCTGGTTCTGGCCGACGCGCTGGGACTGGCCGGCCCGGCGATCGCCGACACCGAGGCCGAGTACGAGCGAATGTGGGCCCGGGACGCCGCGGCCATATACGCCTACGCCGAGGCTTCGGCGCAAGCGGCGGTCCTCACGCCGTTCACCGCGCCGCCCGACGGTGCGAGCGACGGCACATGGGCGCTGGAGTCCGCGCCGGAGGTGCTGGCGGCCGGCAGGCAGCTGATCTCGGCCGCCCCCGCCGCCCTGCGGGCGCTGTCGGAGTCACCGCTGGCCACGCTGGACGTCTCCCTCGCGTCGGCGACCTGCCCCCTGTCCAAGCTCAGCTCGCTGGCGGCGCCGTCGGGTGCGGCGATCGCCCACCTGAATTCGCTCAACAAGGCGGCGGCACTGCGGTGCCTGCTGCCCGACCGGCGTGGTGGCCGCCGCGCGGCAATCACCGTGCGAGCCGGCGGCGCGGCGTCGGTCGGGGCGCTGTCGGTACCGGGGGCCTGGACGGCGGCCGCCACGCCGATGGCCGTCTACCGCGGAACGGTCGCCTAGCGCCGGGTCAGCCCGCGTACGATCGCGCCGCGTCCACGACGGCGGCGAAGAGGCGCAAGTCGTCCAGGGCCTGTTCCGGATGCCATTGCACCGCAAGCACAAACGTGTCCCCAGGCAGCTCGAGCGCCTCCACCACGCCGTCGGAATCCCAGGCGCTGACCACCAGGCCCGCACCGACTTCGTCGATCGCCTGATGGTGGTAGCAGGCCGCGTCCAGGGACTCGCCCACCAACGCCGACAGCCGGCTGCCCGCGACGGTGCGCACCGGCAACCTGGTGAACACGCCGTTGCCCGCCCGATGCCCGTCGTGACCTAGCACGTCGGGCAGGTGCTGGTGCAGGGTGCCGCCGAGCGCCACGTTGAGTACCTGCGCGCCGCGGCAGATGCCCAGCACCGGCAGGCCCCGGTCCAGCGCGCCGCGCAGCAGCGCGAGCTCCCAGGCGTCGCGCATGGCACGCGGCTCATCGGTGGCCGGATGCGGTTGCTGGCCATAGGCGGCGGGGTCCACGTCGTAGCCGCCGGTGATCACCAGCGCGTGCAGGCTGTCGAGGACCGAGCCGACCGTCTCCGGTTCCGCCGGTTGCGGTGGCAACAACACCGCGGCCCCACCGGCCAGGACGATCCCCTGGAAGTAATCGGCCGGCAGGTAACCCGCAGGCATGTCCCAGATCCCGGTCTGCACCCGCTCCAGGTACGAGGTCAGGCCCACGACCGGGCGCCGAGAGGCGTGCACCATCGCGCATCCCTTCCGATCATGACCGCCGTCGATTCCGCGCCCCGTCCGACACGCTACCGCCCGGGGGCCATCACCGCCGATCGCGGCGGACGGCGCACGCGAACACCGGCGATCCGCTTGCGCGAGTGAGGGTTCCGTGCACCAAGCCGGGGATCACCAGGTGCTGGTGCGCAGCACGATCTCGGCGGCCAACTGTGCGGTCGACTCCTGCACCGTGCGCCGGCCCAGGTGCACCACGCGGTAATCGGCGTAGACGTACTGCTGGCTGGCGCGCGCCACCGCCCGCGCGGCCGCGGAGCTGAACAGCACCGTGGTGCCGATCTCCACCGGCGGGCAGTGCTCATCCCGTACGACCCCGTCGCGATCGGCCGCCCGCGGATGCCCGCGGTCGATCACCACCAGGCCGACGAAGCGGCCCAGCTTCGTCGCCGCCAGCTCCCAGGCCAGGTCACCGCCGGTGCGGTCGCCCACCACCACCGCCCACCCGATGGCCAGCGCGTCGAGGATGCCGACCACCGACTTCGGGGTCAGCCGCGGGTCGAGACCGATGACGACCGTGCGAAGCGACGCGGTGTGCAGACGCTCGCAGACCGCGTCGTACGCGGCGGGGGCGCGGTCCTCGTCGCCCAGGATGACGACCACGACGCCCTGCTCCGGACCGGCGACGGACACCGGCACGGGAAACCCGTCGAGCGTGGTCATCATGGAGGGCATCTACGCACGCTACAACCGATCGGCCTGAGCGCGCGACGATTTCTTCAACATCCGTGCACGATCAACGCGATTGCGTCGCCGTCAACTCCGCCTCCACGCCCGCACCTGCTCGACGAATACCTCAGGGCCGCAACCGAGTTGCAAGGTGGGGCCGACATGGTGGTGGGCCGTCGAGCAGCCCGAGGACCGCGTCGACGTCGAGATGGGCGGCCATCAGGTCGGCGACGCGGTCGAGCTGGGCGTCGCGTCGCGCGGCGACGTCGGTGTCGGCGACGATGAACCCGCCGCGGCCCGCCGCGGCGGCGATGCGGGTGAGCCATGCGCGGCGGAAGTCGTCGTTGTCGAGCAGGCCGTGCCAGTGCGTGCCGAAGACCGCGCCCCGCACGAGGCCGTGTGGCCGGCAATCGCGCCCGCCCTCCGCGCCGAACCAGCTCTGTTCGGCGCACCGCGTCACCTGGCCATGGTGGATTTCGTATCCGGCGAGCGGCGGCGGCCACCGGCGCAGAATCTTGGCCTCGCCGAAGGCGATGTCGGCATCCAACAGCCCCAGCCCGGCGACCTCGCCGGCCCGCGATTCCACGGTGTCGTCGATGCGCCGGCACAGCATCTGGAAGCCCCCGCAGATGCCCAGCACCGGTTTGCCGGTCGCGGCGTGCGCGGTGATCGCCTCGGCCAGGCCGCGATCGCGCAACCAGGCCAGGTCGGCGACGGTCGACTTGCTCCCGGGGATCACGATCAGGTCGGTCCCGGCCAGCTCGGCCGGGTCGGTGCTCCAGCGCACCAGGACGCCGGGTTCGCAGGCCAGCGCCTCGACGTCGGTGGAGTTGGAGATTCGCGGCAACCGGATCGCGGCCACCCGCAGCCAGTCTCGTCCGCGCGGCGGCAGCGGGGTGCCGACGACGCGGTGCGCCACCACCGACAGCGAGTCCTCGGCGTCCAGCCAGAGGTCGTCGGCGTAGGGCAACACCCCGTAGGTCGGGCGGCCGGTCATCTCGTTCAGCTGCCGCAGGCCGGGCTCCAGCAGCGCGGGATCCCCGCGGAATTTGTTGACGACGAAGCCCGCGATCAGCTCCTGGTCGCCGGGTTCGAGGACCGCGACCGTCCCGAACAGGTGCGCGAGCAGCCCACCGCGGTCGATGTCACCGACCAGGATCACCGGCAGGTTCGCCGCCCTGGCCAGGCCCATGTTGGCCAAATCAGTTGCCCGCAGATTGATTTCGGCCGGCGAGCCGGCACCCTCACAGATGACCGCGTCGAATTCTTCGCGCAGACAGGATAATTCGTCAGCGACGATCCCCGCGAGGCGATCGCGATGGCGCACATAGCTTGCCGCGGTGACCGAGTCGGCGACCCGGCCGCGGATCACCAGCTGCGACGTCCGATCGCTGCCCGGTTTGAGCAGGATCGGGTTGAACCGCACGCTGGGCTCCAGCCCCGCCGCCCGCGCCTGCAGCGCCTGAGCCCGGCCGATCTCGCCGCCGTCGACGGTGACCACGGAATTGTTGGACATGTTCTGCGCCTTGAACGGCGCCACCCGCACGCCGCGGCGCGCCAACAGCCGGCACAAGCCCGCGACCACCACCGATTTCCCCGCGTCGGAGCTGGTGCCGGCGACCAGCAGCGCCCCGCTCAAGGGTTCACGGCTTCTTATATCGAGGTGAGGATTTCGACGCCGGTGTCGGTCACCAGCAGGGTGTGCTCGAACTGTGCCGTCCACTTGCGGTCCTTGGTGACCACCGTCCAGCCGTCGTCCCAGATCTCGTAGTCCAGGCCGCCGAGGTTGATCATCGGTTCGATGGTGAACGTCATCCCCGGCTGCATGACCGTGGTGACCGAGGGCTGGTCGTAGTGCAGCACCACCAGGCCGTTGTGGAAGGTGGTCCCGATGCCGTGACCGGTGAAGTCGCGAACCACGTTGTACCCGAACCGGTTCGCGTATGCCTCGATGACGCGGCCGACGACCGACAGCGCCCGCCCCGGTTTGACGGCGTTGATTGCGCGCATCGTCGCCTCCCGGGTCCGCTCGACCAGCAGCCGGTGTTCCTCCGAGACGTCACCGGCGAGGAAGGTCGCGTTGGTGTCGCCGTGCACCCCGTCGATGTAGGCGGTCACGTCGATGTTGACGATGTCGCCGTCCTCGATCACCGTCGAGTCGGGAATCCCGTGGCAGATCACCTCGTTGAGCGACGTGCAGCACGACTTCGGGAAGCCCTTGTAGCCCAGGGTGGACGGGTAGGCGCCGTGGTCGATCATGTACTCGTGGGCGATGCGGTCCAGCTCGTCGGTCGTCAACCCGGGCGCCACCGCTTTGCCCGCCTCCTGCAGCGCGCCGGCCGCGATCCGGCCGGCGACCCGCATCTTCTCGATCACCTCCGGGGTCTGCACCCATGGCTCGCTACCCTCGCGCACGGTGGACTTCCAGGCGTATTCCGGACGGGGGATGCGGCTGGGCACCGGCAGAGTCGGGGACAACTCTCCGGGGGAAAGCGCGGTGCGGGCGGGCATGCCGACCAGCTTAATCACGCCGCGCGGCGCCGGCTCAGCCGAAGCGGCCGCGCAGCAACGAGCGACGCGGTCCCCGGATGGTCACCGAGCCGCACACCACGCGCCCCGTCAGCACGACGTGCGGTCGCCCTTCGGCCGGCGCGTCTTTGCGGCGGTCGATGGCGCTGCCCACGTAGACCTCCACGTCGTCGATCGACGCGCTGGCGCCGTCAGGCAATCGGACCTCCACCGAGCCGAACCGCATGTCGAGTTCGATGACCACCACCGGGCCCGCGAACCGGGCCTTGGTGAGGTCGAGTTCGATCGAGCCCAGCCGCCGGACCAGCGCCAAGCGGGTCGGCACCGTCCACTCGCCGTGCCGTTTGAGTGAGCCGGCCCAGCCGCGCAATTCGACCCGGTCGGCCGCGGACGTGACGATGGCACCGGGACCGGGCAGGTCACCGACCAGCCCGTCGAGCTCTCCCCGGGTGCGCGCGTAGGACACCTGCGACGAGCGCTGCTCGAACTCGTCGATATCGATCAGGCCCAGCGCGACGGCGTTGTGCAACCGCCGCATCGTGCCGTTGCGGTCGGCGTCCGAGACCCGCAACGCGACCATGTCGCCGCCGGTATCCGTCATGCTCGCAATTTACCGCCGAAGCGGGCCCGGGGACCGCGTCAGGCCAGATGGCGCCGCGCTTGCGAGCGGCGCTAGGCCCGATTGCGCCGCCCCGCTGCGCCCGGCGCAGACGCCGCGCTTGCGAGCGGCGCTAGGCCAGGAAGTCCGGCGGCAGCGACTCGAACATCACCTTGGTCATCCGGACCGCGTATTCCGAGCTGCCGCCCCCGACGATCAGCGACGCGAACGCCAGGTCCCCGCGGTAGCCGGCGAACCAGGAATGCGATCCGCCCGGGAACTCGGCCTCACCCGTCTTCCCGTAGACCGCGCCGCAGCCGGCGATCTCCTTGGCGGTCCCATTGGTGACCACCAGCCGCATCATGGGCCGCAGCGCGTCGACCATCTTGGGGCTGATCGGCGTGGTGTCGCCCTGAACCGCGGTGGGCCGGCCCGCGATGAGCTGCGGCGTCGGCGTCTTGCCGGCGGCAACGGTCGCCGCCACCAGGGCCATGCCGAACGGGCTGGCCAGCACCTTGCCCTGGCCGAAGCCGTCCTCGGTGCGCTCGGCGAGGTCCACCGTCGGCGGCACCGACCCGGTCACCGTGGTGATGCCGTCCACCTGATAGTCCAGCCCGATCCCGTACCGGCTGGCGGCCTGCGTCAGGCCCCGGGGCGGCATCCTGCTGCTCAGCTCGGCGAAGGTGGTGTTGCAGGAACTGGCGAACGCCCGCGACATCGGCACCACGCCGAGGTCGAAACCCCCGTAGTTGGGGATGGTGCGGTGCCCGATGTCCAGATGGCCCGGGCAGCCCAGCATCGTGTTGGGGGTGGCCATGTCGCGGTCGACGGCCGCGCCCGCGGTCACCATCTTGAACGTCGACCCCGGGGGGAACAGGCCGGTGGTGGCTACCAGGCCGTCGGCGTCGGCGCCCCCGTTCTGGGCGATCGCCAGGATCTCCCCCGTCGACGGCTTGATCACGACCATCATGGCCTTGCCGCCGCGGGAGTCCACCGCGCGCTGGGCGGCGTTCTGCACCACCCGGTCGAGCGTGATCGAGATCGACGGCGCCGGCGATCCCGGCACCTCGTGCAGGACTTCGACCTCGACACCGTTCTGGTTGACGCTGACCACCCGCCAGCCCGCCTCGCCGTCGAGCTGGTCGACCACGGCCTTCTTCACCTCGGACATGACGGCCGACGCGAAATGCGGGTCGGTGGGCAACATCTCGGGCTGGGGCGTGACCACGACGCCGGGCAGCCGGCCGATCGCCGGGAAGACCTTGTCGTTGTCGTCGGGGTGCAGCGTCACCAGGTCCACCTGCTGCGTCGCGGAGCTGGCCTGCTCGGCGAGCAACTGCGGGTCGTTGAGCGCGCCGTTGAAGGGCCGCAGGACGTCGACGATCGCGTGCGCCGTCCCGATCAGGGCGGCCCCGGATCCGGCCTGGGTGGCGTCCAACGTGTAGTGGTACAGGTAGCCGGGCACCAGCACGTCGCTGCCCCCGAGCTCGTTCACCGAGGCGCGCCGCGGGGCGTCGGCACGCAGCGCGAACGTCTGATGCTCGCCCAGTTTGGGATGCAGGTCGGTGGTGGTCCAGCGGACCTCCCAACGGCCCTCGTCGCGCGCCATCTTCAGCTGGCCGTCGTAGGTCCAGGTGCGGTTCTTGGGCAGGTGCCAGGTGAAGCGGTAGCCGACCGTTCCGGTGTCCTCGGCGTACTTGGCGTTCAGGATCTGCGCGTCGAGGTGACTCGCCTGCAGGCCCGCCCACGCCGCGTTGAGCGCCTCGCGGGCCTCGTTGGGGTTGTCGCTGAGTTGGGCGGCCGTGGCGGTGTCGCCGACGGCCAGGGCGCCGAAGAACTTCTCGGCTGCCGGCCCGGGGCCGTCGGGCCGCGGCGTGCACCCGGAGAGGGCGGCGGCCGCAAGGAGCAATCCGGCCGTCACGATTACCAGTGGGGTTTTTGTGACCATTGGTACAGATGTTATGAAGGCTGGCTGTCGGGCCGGTGTCGACACACCGAGACGCGATCGTTATGCACGCGCACGTAACGCCACGGCGAAAAAGGCGGCCGGAAATCGCCGCTGCGTTACGTCCGCGAACGTGCCGGGCGACCTAGTCCAGCAAGACCGTCGCGAAGGTGCCGACCTCGGTAAAGCCGACGCGGGCGTAGGCCGCGCGCGCGACCGTGTTGAAGCTGTTCACGTACAGGCTGGCGGTGCGCCCGCTGCCGACGACGACGGCGGCCACCGTCGCGGTGCCTGCGGTGCCCAGGCCCAGGCCCCGCCACTCCGGGTGCACCCAGACCCCTTGGATCTGGCCGACGCCCGGCGACTGCGACCCCACCTCGGCCTTGAAGACGACCTGGCCGTGCTCGAAGCGGGCCCAGGCGCGGCCGGCCGCGATCAGGCTCGCCACCCGCCGCCGGTAACCGCGACCGCCGTCACCGATGCGGGGGTCGACGCCCACCTCGCCGATGAACATGTCCACCGCGGCCACCAGATAGGCGTCCAGCTCGTCCGGCCGGACCTGGCGCACGCCGGGATCGATGTCGCAGTCCGGGTGCCTGGACAGCGCCAGCAGCGGCTGGCTGTCGCGCACGTCGCGGGCCGGGCCCCAGGCGGACTCGAGCCGGTCCCACATCCGCATCACCAGGTCCGCCCTGCCGACCAGCGACGAACAGCGGCGCGTTCCGCTCATCGCCTCGTCGGCGAAGGCGTCCATGTCCGCCGGTGTGCCGCGCAGCGGGATCAGGTTGGCGCCGGCGAAGCACAGCGACTCTTCCGCGCCGCGCAGGGTCCACAGTTCGCCGCCGATCGAGTTCGGGTCGATGCCGTGATCTGCCACCCGGGCCGCGACCATGCACGACCCGACCGGATCCTCGTCGAACACCCGCCAGACGGCGGCGGCATCGCGCACCACGGACACCCGTCGCTCACCGACAAGGCGGAACAGGGGCGGAGCCGACATCTGGCGGATCTCTCTGTGCTGCGAACTAAAGGACCGGCACGAGGAATCCGGCCCCCATCAGCTTACGGTCACGATCGGCGAACCGCTGGATGTTGTGTCAGGACCGTGACCGGCGCCCGCCTCGGTCGCCATTTCGGCCGCCAACCGCTGAGCCTCCTCGATCAGCGTCTCGACGATCTGGGCCTCCGGCACCGTCTTGATCACTTCGCCGCGAACGAAGATCTGCCCCTTGCCATTTCCCGACGCCACGCCCAGGTCGGCCTCCCGCGCCTCGCCCGGGCCGTTCACCACGCACCCCATCACCGCGACGCGCAGCGGCACGTCGAGGCCGTCCAGGCCGGCGGTGACCTCGTTGGCCAGGGTGTAGACGTCGACCTGCGCGCGACCGCACGACGGGCAGGAGACGATCTCCAGCCCGCGCGGGCGCAGGTTCAGCGACTCGAGGATCTGGATGCCGACCTTGACCTCTTCGACCGGCGGCGCGGACAGCGACACTCGGATGGTGTCGCCGATGCCGCGCGACAGCAGGGCGCCGAAGGCGACCGCGGACTTGATGGTGCCCTGGAATGCGGGACCGGCCTCGGTGACGCCGAGGTGCAGCGGGTAGTCGCACTGGGCGGCCAGCTGCTCGTAGGCGGCGACCATCACGACGGGGTCGTTGTGCTTGACGCTGATCTTGATGTTGCCGAAGCCGTGCTCCTCGAAGAGCGAGGCCTCCCAGAGCGCGGACTCCACCAGCGCCTCGGGGGTGGCCTTGCCGTACTTCTCCATGAATCGCTTGTCCAGCGAGCCCGCGTTGACGCCGATGCGGATCGGGATGCCGGCCGCCGCGGCGGCCTTGGCGACCTCGCCCACCCGGCCGTCGAATTCCTTGATGTTGCCGGGGTTCACCCGCACCGCCGCACACCCCGCGTCGATGGCGGCGAAGATGTACTTCGGCTGGAAGTGGATGTCGGCGATCACCGGGATCTGGCTCTTCTTGGCGATCGCGGCCAGCGCGTCGGCGTCCTCCTGGCGCGGGCAGGCCACCCGCACGATGTCGCAGCCGGCGGCGGTCAGTTCGGCGATCTGCTGCAGCGTCGCGTTGATGTCATGCGTTTTGGTGGTGCACATCGACTGCACGGAGATCGGATAGTCGCTGCCCACCCCGACGTCGCGGACCATCAGTTGCCGCGTGGTGCGCCGGGGGGCGAGCGTGGGCGCCGGAGCGTCCGGCATGCCCAGGCCAACGGACACTTGTTTTCCTTCTCTCGTTACTGGAAGAGCCTGATCGGGTTGACCAGATCAGCGGTCACGGTCAGCAGCATGTAGCCGACCACGAACACCAGCACCACGTAGGTGGCGGGCATCAACTTGAGGTAGTTGACCGGCGCGGCCGCGACCATGCCGCGGGCCGACCGGACCAGGTTGCGGATCTTCTCGAACACCGCGATGGCGATGTGGCCGCCGTCGAAAGGCAGCAGCGGCACCAGGTTGATCGCGCCCAGAATGAGGTTCAGCTGGGCCAGGAAGAACCAGAACGCCACCCACAGCCCGTGGTCGACGGTGTCGCCGCCGATGATGCTGGCACCGACCACGCTCATCGGGGTCTGCGGATCGCGCTGCCCACCGCCGATCGCGTGCACCAGCGCACCCACCTTGGTCGGGATGGTGACCAGCGCCTTGCCCACCTCGCGGGTCAGGTCGGCGGTGAACGCGAACGTGGCCGGAACCGCGGAGAGCACCCCGTAGTGCGCGGGTGCCAGCTTGACGGCGGCGACGCCGATGGCGCCGACCGTCGAGGGCGCCGCCTGACCGCCCTGCCCGTTGGCACCGTTGGTCAGGAAACGCTGCGTGGGCGTGACGTCGACGTAGGTGGTGATCGTCTTGCCGCCGCGCTCGACGACGACCGGAACGGTGCCGTGCAGCTTGCGGACCGCGGCGGCCATGTCCTCGAACGTGGACACGGGGGTATCGCCGACCTTGACCACGACGTCGCCGGCGCGGATCCCGGCCAGCGCCGCGGGACCGGGACCCGCGCAGTCCGCGATCTTCCCCGGCGCGACTTCCGGTGCGACACAAGCAGTTTCGCCGATCACCGCCTTGGTCGGCGGGTGCAGGTTGGGCAGTCCCCAGACCAGTGCGATGCCGTAGATCAGCACCAGGCAGATGACGAAGTTCATGGCCGGACCGGCGAACAGCACCGCGACGCGCTTCCACACGTCCTGCTTGTACATCGCCCGCTCGGTTTCGTCGGGAGCCAGCTCCTCGACCGAGGTCATCCCGGCGATGTCGCAGAAGCCGCCCAGCGGCACCGCCTTGAGCCCGTACTCGGTCTCGCCGCGGCGCGTCGACCACAGCGTGGGCCCGAACCCGACGAAATAGCGGCGCACCTTCATGCCGGTGGCACGGGCGACCCACATGTGACCGCACTCGTGCAGGGCCACCGACACCAGGATGGCGAGGGCGAACAGCACAATGCCGATAACGAACATCATCTCCGCTGCGGGACCTTTCTCACACCATTCCGGAGGCGTTGACGGAAGCCTCGGTGGGCCTTGCGTGGGCGACTCGATCGATTCGGCGCCTGGCCTTCTCCCTAGCCCAGCGCTGCGCGTCCAGTACCTCATCCACGTTAGCGGGTGAAAGCGCCCATTGGTCTGCGGCGTGCAGCACCTCGGCGATGGTTTTCACGATGACCGGGAATCCCACCCGGCCCTGAAGGAACGCCCCGGCCGCTTCCTCGTTGGCCGCGTTGTATACCGCGCTCATGCAGCCGCCGGTCTGGCCGGCATACCGGGCCAGCTCGACGGCGGGGAAAACCTCGCTGTCCAGCGGCTCGAATTCCCAGCTAGACGCGGTGCTGAAGTCGCAGGACGCGGCCACCCCGGGGACCCGGTTCGGCCAGCCCAGGGCCAGCGAGATGGGCAGCTTCATGTCCGGCGGGCTGGCCTGGGCGATGGTCGAGCCGTCCACGAACGTGACCATCGAGTGAACAATCGACTGCGGGTGCACGACGACGTCGATGCGGTCATAGGCGATGCCGAACAGCAGGTGCGTTTCGATCAGTTCGAGCCCCTTGTTGACCAGCGAGGCGGAGTTCAGTGTGTTCATCGGTCCCATCGACCAGGTCGGGTGAGCGCCGGCCTGTTCCGGGGTGACACTCTCGAGCTGCGCGGCAGTCCAGCCGCGAAACGGCCCGCCGGACGCGGTCAGCACCAGCTTGGCCACTTCCTCGGGGGCGCCGCCGCGCAGGCACTGGGCCAGCGCGGAGTGTTCGGAGTCGACGGGCACGATCTGGCCAGGGCGCGCCGCGCGCAGCACCAGCGGACCACCGGCGACCAGCGACTCCTTGTTGGCCAGTGCCAGCCGGGCGCCCGATTCCAGCGCGGCCAGCGTCGGGCGCAGGCCCAGCGCGCCCACCAGCGCGTTGAGCACGACGTCGGCCTCGGTGTCCTCAACCAGGCGGGTCACCGCGTCGGGACCGCGGTAGGGGACGTCGGCGATCTCCGCCGCGCGTTCGTCGGCGACGGCGACGTTGGTGACCCCGGTCTCGGCGCGCTGGCGCAGCAGGGTGTCCAGGTTCGCGCCCCCCGCGGCCAGGCCGACCACCTCGAAGCGGTCCGGGTGGGCAGCGATCACCTCCAGCGCCTGGGTGCCGATGGAGCCGGTGCTGCCCAGCACCAGCACGCGCAGGCGGCCGTCGGGTGTCGCATTAGTCACTCACTCATTGTGCCCGCTCGGCCTCGCAGCGGGTGTGCCAGAATCTCTCCTACCAGCCGATCACGAAAGGGATTCACCGTGGCCAGTACCGAGGTGGAACAGTTCACCGGCGTCGACACCGTCGAGGTGCCGTCGGCGGCGTGGGGTTGGAGCAGGATCAATCACCGCACCTGGCACATCACGGGTCTGGTCATCTTCGGATTCCTGCTGGCGATGCTGCGCGGCAACCACGTCGGCCACGTCGAGAACTGGTTCCTCATCGGGTTCGCCGCGCTGGTGCTCGCCGCTCTGGTCCGTGACCTGTGGGGCCGTCGGCGCGGCTGGATCAGGTAGGCGCTACCCGCCTGCTACGCCTTTTCGAAGGCCAGCTGTCCGCAGGCCCCCTGCTGATTCGCCTGCGCTCCAGCTACCCGCCTGCTACCCCGCCTTCGGCGGCCAGCTGTCCGCAGGCGGCGCTGATCTCCCGCCCGCGCGTGTCGCGGACCGTGCACGAAACCCCTTGCGCCCGTACCCGCCGGACGAACTCTCGCTCCACCGGCTTGGGGCTGGCGTCCCACTCACTGCCCGGGGTCGGGTTCAGCGGGATCAGGTTGACGTGCACCAGCGGGCCGAGCGCCCGGTGCAGGCGCTTGCCGAGCAGATCGGCCCGCCACGGCTGGTCGTTGACGTCGCGGATCAACGCGTACTCCACCGACACCCGGCGACCGGTGACATCGGCGTAGTAGCGGGCGGCGTCAAGGGCCTCGGTGATCTTCCACCGGTTGTTGACCGGCACCAGCGTGTCGCGCAGTTCGTCGTCGGGCGCGTGCAGCGACAGCGCCAGCGTCACCCCGAGCCGCTCGTCGGCCAGTCTGCGAATGGCCGGAGCCAGGCCGACGGTCGACACCGTGACCGAGCGCGCCGAAATGCCGAAGCCGTGCGGCGAGGGCTCGGTGATGCGACGCACCGCGGCCACCACCCTGGCGTAGTTGGCCAGTGGCTCCCCCATGCCCATGAACACGATGTTGGAGAGCCGGTCGCCGAAGTCGTCGCGCAGTGCGACGGCGGCCGAACGCACGTGTTCGAGGATCTCCGCGGTCGACAGGTTACGGGTCAGTCCGCCCTGCCCCGTCGCGCAGAACGGGCAGGCCATGCCGCAGCCGGCCTGCGACGAGATGCACACGGTGTTGCGCTGCGGGTAGCGCATCAGCACCGACTCGAACGTCGTCCCATCGGTGCCGCGCCACAACGTCTTTCGGGTCTGCCCGGCGTCACAGGTGACTTCGGCGGCCGAGGTGAGCAGGCGCGGGAACATCGCTTCGGCGACCCGGTCCCGCACGGCGGCCGGAAGGTCGGTCATCTCGCGGGGGTCGGCGATCAGGCGGCCGTAGTACTGATGGGCGAGCTGCTTGGCGCGGAACGCCGGCAGGCCCAGCTCGGCGACGGCTGACGCGCGGCCTTCCGCGTCCAAGTCGGCCAGGTGCCGCGGCGGCCTGGCGGGGCGGGGTTCGGTGAAAACCAGTTGTTGGACCATGACCAGTCCAGTATCGGCCCTTTTCAGTGAACGAGCGTCAGCACCGTCCACGCGGCGACCGCCGAGGGCAGCACTCCGTCGAGCCGGTCCATCAGACCCCCGTGGCCGGGCAGCAGGCGGCCCATGTCCTTGATGCCCAGGTCGCGCTTGATCTGGGATTCGACCAGGTCGCCGAGCGTGCAGGTGAGCACCAGGACAACGCCCAGCAGCGCGCCGATCCAGGGCGGTTTGCCGGCCAGGAACGTGGCCGTCAGGACCGCCGCGGTGATGCCGAAAAAGAGCGAGCCGGCGAAACCCTCCCAGGACTTCTTCGGGCTGATCGCGGGAACCATCGGGTGCTTGCCAAGCAGGACGCCGACGGCATAGCCGCCCACATCGGAGGCGACGACGGTGACCATCAGGCAAAACACCCGGCCCGCGCCGTCGTGCGGGTAGACCAGCATGGCGCCGAACGAGGCGAACAGCGGCACCCACGCGGCCAGAAACACGGTCGCCGACGCGTCACGCAGATAATTCGCCGAGGGCGAACCGGCGAACGGCTCGGGCCGCTTGCTGTTGTCCTGCATGAACAGCCGCCACACGTTGCAGACCACCACGGTGGCGCCGAACCCGGCCAGGGCGCCGGCGGCGTGATAGGGCCACGTCAGCCAGACGGTGACCTGGCCGCCGATCAGCAACGGGATGAGCGGGATGACGTATCCGGCCTCGCCCAGCCGCCGCGCCACCTCAACGGTGGCGACGAAGATCGCGAGCGCGACGATGGGAACCCAGTAGCGCGGCGCGTACACCAGCGTCACGATCAGCACGCCGCCGATCCCCGCGCCCACCGCGATGGCGGCGCGCAGGTCACGTCCCGCGCGGGACGTCTTCTTGACCGGCTGCTGCGTGGCCTTGGCGGACTCACGCGGCGGCTCGTCGGGCGGGCTGGCTGCGCCGGTATTAGCCACGGACCTGGGTGAACTCAGCTGCTGGGCGGCCGCTAGACCTCCAGCAGCTCGCCTTCTTTGTGCTTGACCAGGTCTTCGATCTGGGTGATGTACTGGTGGGTGGTCTTGTCCAGGTCTTTCTCCGCCCGGCCGACCTCGTCCTCGCCGGCCTCGCCGTCTTTGCGGATGCGGTGCAACTCCTCCATCGCCTTGCGGCGGATGTTGCGCACCGACACCTTGGCGTCTTCCCCCTTGCCCTTGGCCTGTTTGACCAGCTCCCGGCGCCGCTCCTCGGTGAGTTGTGGCACCGCCACCCGGATGAGGGTGCCGTCGTTGGTGGGGTTGACGCCCAGGTCGGAGTTGCGGATCGCCGTTTCGATCGCGCCGAGCTGACCGGTCTCGTAGGGCTTGATGACGACGAGCCGCGCCTCGGGCACGTTGATGCTGGCCAGCTGCGTGATGGGGGTGGTGGCGCCGTAGTAGTCGATGACGATCCGGGAGAACATGCCGGGGTTGGCGCGCCCGGTCCGAATGGTTGACAAGTCGTCACGGGCCACCGCTACGGCCTTCTCCATCTTTTCTTCGGCGTCGAAGAGAGCCTCGTCAATCATTGCGCCGCTCCTCTTCATCACTGCGTTCGGCATCGTCGCCAGCGCGGATCATCGTTCGCTCTTCCCCTCAGGTGGTGACCAGTGTCCCGATTTTCTCACCGGCGACCGCGCGGGCGATATTGCCATTGGTCAGCAGGTTGAACACCAGGATCGGCATGCCATTGTCCATGCAGAGGCTGAACGCGGTGGCATCGGCCACTCGCAGGCCCCGGTCGATGACCTCACGGTGGCTGATCGCGGCGATGAGCTCGGCGTGCGGGTTGTGCCGGGGATCCGCGGAAAACACCCCGTCGACCGCCTTGGCCATCAAGACCACCTCGGCGCCGATCTCCAGCGCCCGTTGCGCGGCCGTGGTGTCGGTGGAGAAGTACGGCAGCCCCATGCCGGCCCCGAAAATCACCACCCGCCCCTTCTCCAAGTGGCGCACGGCGCGCAGCGGCAGGTAAGGCTCGGCGACTTGGCCCATGGTGATCGCGGTCTGCACCCGCGTCACGATGCCTTCCTTCTCCAAGAAGTCCTGCAGCGCAAGGCTGTTCATGACCGTGCCGAGCATGCC
The DNA here is from genome assembly GCF_001667665.1 of Mycobacterium sp. E342. Taxonomy (NCBI): domain Bacteria; kingdom Bacillati; phylum Actinomycetota; class Actinomycetes; order Mycobacteriales; family Mycobacteriaceae; genus Mycobacterium; species Mycobacterium sp. E342. The sequence continues at coordinate 5,561 of NZ_LZJM01000065.1, read as the reverse complement.
CATGTAGTCCGAACGGGTGCGTTCCATCCCGCGCTGCTGCAGCTGCGCGCCGCGGAAGAAGTTGCCGCCACCGATCACGACGGCGACCTGGACGCCGTCGCGAACCACCTCGGCTATCTGGCGGGCCACCCGCGCCACGACGTCGGGGTCCAGACCGACCTGGCCACCGCCGAACATCTCGCCGCCAAGCTTGAGCAACACCCGGGAGTACTTGGGCCGGGTTCGCGGTTGCCCGGCAGCCGATCCGTTCTCCGGTGCCATGTGTTCTTGCGGAGCCGCCGCGCCGGCGGCTTGGGGCTCGCTGGACTCCGTCATCACGCTCCTCGCATGAGAGTGCCATCCCGGGGTGAGGACATCCGGAACGGCATTTCACATCCTGCCTCATCGCAGCACAACGCGGCGCCGGCGGGGTGCGTTATGCGCAGAGTTGGCGATCCGGGCGGCTATTCGAGCCGATCGGCCCAGGTCCGGCCTACCGCCGGCCTGGCTCCGCCGCCCTCGGCCGGCGAATGTTTGAGCGATGGCCGACAGGGGGAATCCGCACCAACGCGGTGGGAATTCACGGTCTTGAGAATAAGGGCCAACCCTGCCGTGTGACCGGACCGGTCGCCTCGGCGATCGGCATTGAGCGATCGCTCAAGGTACGCCTATGAGGAGGAATTGATCCATGGCGGACAACAACTCGGGACCTGCTGAAGCTGTCAAGGGCGTCGTCGAGGACGTCAAGGGCAAGGCCAAGGAGGCCGCTGGTGCGGTGATCGGCCGCGACGACCTGACCCGTGAGGGCCAGGCCCAGCAGGACAAGGCGGAAGCGCAGCGAGACGCGGCGAAGAAGGAAGCCGAGGCCGAGGCGGCGCGCGGCGGCGCCGAGGCCGCTGAGGAGCGCCAGAAGGCCAATCAGTAGCTTGCTGGAAGGATGGGTCCGGTCTGTGCAAACGGACCGGGCCCATCGACTTTTTCCGGCCACGAGGGGCGTGCCGAGTTAGCCAGGCCGGCGCGGTCGGCAATCTCCTCGAAGCAGTTTGCTTAATTTCGCGGAGAGCGGGTAATCAGCGGTGCGCTGGCAGACATCTCCGTGCGGGATGCCTACGGCGGGGGGGAACACGCCCACGCGGAGTTCCGGGAGATGCGGTTGGACGTTCTACTGCTGACCGACGCGGACGACTTCGATGGGGCTCTGCCGCCCCTGCCGTCGTTCGCGCGAATCAAGAGGCGCGCGCCCCTGACCGGAGATCGCGATGCGCCGGCCGATTCCGGCGACGTCGCGATCGTCGACGCACGAGGCGACCTCGCGGCCGCCCGGGAGGCCTGCCGTCGGCTCACCACCGACGCCCCCGCCACCGCGGTGGTGGCCCTGGTGGAACGGACCGACGGGGTAACGGTCGACGGCGACTGGGTCGTTGACGACGTGATGCCGTCCGGCGCCGACGCCGACGAGCTGCAGGAGCGGCTGCGGCGCGCGATTACGCAGCGGCGCAGCGCAATCGACGGCAGCCTGAGATTCGGCGCCCTGCTCTTGCACCCGACCAGCTTCACCGGATCGTTGGAGGGCAGGGACCTGGGTTTGACGCTGACCGAGTTCAAACTGCTGAGTTTCCTTGTGCAGCACGCCGGTCGGCCCTTCACCCGAACCCGCCTGATGCACGAGGCGTGGGGCTACGACAGCAACGGCCGCGTCCGTTCGGTCGACGTCCACGTCCGCCGGCTGCGCGCCAAGCTCGGTCCGCGGCATCAGTGGATGGTCGACACCGTCCGGGGCGTGGGTTACATGGCGGCTACCCCACCGCATCCGGAATGGATCGTCAGCGAATCGACGCTGACACCGGCGACGACGAACTCCGCCTCGAACACCGTGCGGCACTGATTCTTTCGTCAGCCGAAGAGCGGGAAGGCGCGCTTGCGGGCGAGTGCGTCCATGCCCTGCTGAATGGAGTCCTGGATCTCACGGTACTTGCGGTCGACGTAAGCTTCGTCCTGCGCGCGCGCGGGATCGTGGTCGAGCTCGATGGCCGGCATGAACCGCGTCCTGATCTTGGCCGGCAGCGGAAATTGCGGCAGCGCTGCGGGCGCGATTCCCCACGGCAGTGAGATCGCCAAGGGGAACACTTTGAGGCGCAGCAGGCGGTCCAGCTGCAAGGCCTTCGACAACTTGTCACCGCGGATCAACACGGGCATCGCGTCGGCGCCGCCCACCGTGGCGATCGGCACGACGGGAACGCCGGCCCGAATCGCCATCTTCACGAACCCTTTTCGGCCCGCCAGGTTGGCTTGGTCGCGCTCGGTCCACGGGCGCAGCGAGTCCACTTCGCCGCCGGGCCACAGCGCAACGTCACGCCCCTCGGCCAGAGCGGTGGCGATGGCGTCCGGGGCGGCCGGAAGCACGCCCATGGACCGGAAGTATCGTCCGATCACCGGAATCGCCATCAAAGCGTCGTGCGCCGTGCCGTGTAGCGGGCGTTCCTGGCCGAAACGCCGCCACCACTGCAGACCGACGGTCCAGGCGTCCCAGACGAACGGAGCGCCCGAGTGGATGCCCACCAGCAGGGCCGGCGGCGCCGGGACGTTCTCCCAGCCGTCGATCTCCATGCGAAACCAGTAGTCCACCAAGACATTCCACAGGTACTTCTGGCGTTGCAGGGTGGTCTCGTCCTGCCCGCTGAGATCCCACTTGCCGGCGCGCTCGGCGACCCAACCGCTCAATCCGCCGCCCTGATCGCTGCGCCGCTCCTCCATCGTGGCCCGCGCCTGCTCGGCATGGACCTGCGCCTGTTCGCGAATTTCGGCTGGCCTGTGATCCGGGTTACTCATGCGTGCCGGGTACCCGATTCGTGCGCGCACGATGCACCACGGCCAGAAAACGGATCTCCCCGCGTCGCACGCGACGCGGGGAGATCCCACAAACCGGACTACATGTGGGCCGGAGCCGGGCTGGGCGGAGCGCCCGGTGCCGGGCTGACGTTCGGAGCGCCAGGCGCCGAGCCGCCCTGCACGTTCGACGTCCAGATCAGAACGTCTTGCATGCCGTCGTTGTAGACGACGCCATTCGGCGGCGCGCCCGTCACGTCGAAGTACAGCGTTCCGGTCGACTCGCTGCCCTGCGGGATCGGCGCCGGGTTAAGGCCGTTCGGGACCCCAACCTTGTCGATCACCCGGTAGTTCTGACCGTTGGGTCCGCGGGCGATGAAGTCGTTGACCATCGGGGTCACGAGCCCACCGTCCGACCGGGCGGCGATGTCCGCCTGGTAGAGCGTCCCCTTGGGCGTGTAGCCGGGAATCGTGGCGTTGCTCGGCTGCAGGTTGCTGACCGTGTAGTCGGTGATCAGCGGTCCGTCGACGAGTTTTTCGCTGGTGCCGAAACCCTGGATGTTGGGCGGCGGCGCGGCCGAAGCCGGCGTCGCGGCGAAAATGCTCGCCACCGCTATCCCCCCGGCTGCGGCGGCTGTCTTCACGGCCGTCTTGGTGACCTTCATTGTCCATTCCTTTCGTGTCGAACAATCGCCCCCCGGAAGGGCAATACGCACATAAGCGGCCCATAGCCATTTGTCATCCGCTCTAAACCTGTTCGCGCGCCTAAATGTCGGAATCGGTGCCGCTTGCCTGCCGAAATGGAATTTTTTGCTGTACAGCATCTTTCGCATCAGTTCTTAACATCTGTATCGCCATTCACGTCGTATCAGTGATATGCGGACGCCACGGCCGACCTCCACAGCGCGATTAGTGCGCGTTCTGGGGGGTAGTCGGAGCCAGACCAAGCAGACCGGTACGAAAGGGACCGTCGATGGACCGGGGAAGTTCGAAGCACAGTCCGCGCGAGGACGACGCCGACATCCCGACTGCCGGGCCGCTGCCGCGCGAACCCTAGAACCGTTTGCTCGCACCAATGCGTGACTGGACCTTCGAACACGAAAGAGAAACCACATGGGCTTTGCCCCTCAGCAACAGGACGTCCCGGGCGTGCAGGCGCGGATGAACCCGATTCCGGACTGCGGCGAAAACACTTACCGCGGCTCGGGAAAGCTCACCGGGAAGAGAGCCGTCGTCACCGGTGGTGACAGCGGCATCGGCCGGGCGGTCGCAATCGCTTTCGCCCGGGAAGGCGCCGACGTGCTGATCTCCTATCTCAATGAGGACGACGACGCCCGCGACGTCGCCCGTTACGTTCGGGACGCCGGGCGCAAATGCGTGCTGGTTCCCGGTGACCTTTCCGATGCGGCGCATTGCCGCGCCGTCGTCGACCGGGCCGTCGAAGAATTCGGCGGCATCGACATCCTGGTCAATAACGCCGCCTATCAGATGATGCACAAGAGCCTGGACGAAATCAGCGACGAGGAATGGGATTACACGTTCCGGCTCAACGTCGGCGCGTACTTCTACCTCGCCAAGGCGGCCGTCCCACACATGAGCCCGGGGGCGTCGATCATCGGCAGTTCATCGGTCAACTCCGATACGCCCAACCCCACGCTGGCACCCTACGCGGCCACCAAGGCCGCTATCGCGAATTTCTCGGCCAGCCTCGCCCAACTGCTGGGCGAGAAGGGAATTCGGGTCAACAGCGTGGCGCCCGGCCCGATATGGACACCTCTGATTCCCTCGACCATGCCGCCGGACAGCGTCGAATCCTTCGGGGAGAACGTGCCGCTGGGGCGTGCCGGCCAGCCCGCAGAGCTGGCCCCCATCTATGTGCTGTTGGCGTCCGATGACGCGAGCTACATCTCCGGCGCGCGGGTGGCGGTGACGGGAGGGCGGCCGGTGCTGTGAGCCTTTCCGGCACCGCGGTCACGGGCGGAACGGGCAGACCATGCCGGGAGTCCAGCCGAGCGGGACCGCGGGGTTGGCAGGATCCGGCGGGCAGACGCGGTAGCACTGAGTGCCGCCCCAGCCCAACACGGAGACGCTGACGCAGTGGTCGTAGCTGCCGTCGGGATATGGGTTGCTATCGCAGTAGGTGCCACCACCCCACGGCGACCATCCGCCCTGGCATCCGGCCGTCGGGACGTTGCCAACGGGCGCTAAAGGGTTTTCCGGCAACGTGATTGGCCTGTCGGCGCATAAGAATTCGGTGTCGGCCGTCGGCGCACGGCCGTCGGCGTCGTCCGGTCGATCGAGCGCCGTCGTCACCAGGCCGCCCACTGCCAGAGCCGCCGCCGCCCCGCCGACCGCAAGCCCGGCCAACGTCGCCGCAACCATGCCCTTCATGACCCCTGCCCCTCCGGCCGCGAAACCCGGCCCCCTCAGGGAATTCGAGCACCCCGGGCCTTCGGCGGCTAGGGTCTAGGGACCCTGGGGCCGGGCCGAAGGTCACTCACGGCGCCGGTGGCCGAACTCGGGTCGAAATGGCTGCTGGCACTGGTGGTTCGACGGCTCGGCCGTCAGCGCGCGACGCGCCGGAGTCAGGAACCCCGGTTCTCGCCCAGCTCGTCGACGATCGGGCTCTGGACGGGGATGTCCTTTCCGTTCTCGGCGAGCCCGGGTTTGGTGTGGGAGCGGCGCGCCGCGGCCTTGTCGCCGTCCCGGACGTCGTGTTCGTCGGCGATGGTGACCGATGCGGCGACCTGGGCGGC